>JBAPYY010000320.1:0-11743 GCA_049284975.1 Occallatibacter sp. | reverse complement strand
GGGAAAGTAAAATACGGGCAGGTTCTGAAATCTGAACCAGGCATTGGCCGTCGATGCCTTGCCGTCCTCCACCTTGATGGAGCGGGAGATAATCTGCCAGTCCGGCTTTGGCAAGCGGCAATTGGTCATGGTGCCGTCAATGATCTGGTAGTTGCCCTCGCCATTCTCAAGCACTACCCTTCCGGTAAAAAAGAAAGGCGTGGTCGTGGAATAAACTGCCGTTCGACCCAACGTGCGCACACCCTGTGAGCCATGCACGCTGAAGTAGCGTGCGGTGTGCATACTCAGCCGCATATCCCCGTAATCGGCGTAGATGAGCACATCATTGGGTCCGCCGGCCACTTGCAGGTGGCCGTCCGCGTCCAACTGAGTTGTAGATTGATCATAAACAACCTTGTCGGCGTGCAGAACATAGTCGCGATAGCGGACCACTACCCCGCCGGTCAAGGTCCATGTGTTGCCCACGCGGGTCTGTCTTTCGGCCTCCCATTCCACCGGCACGCCACTTGGCGGGGCAGGTTCCGGTCTGGCTATGGGCAGAATCTCCTGGCCGGGGTCCTCCGGTAAGGGAAGTGAAGCCTCAACATTTGTGCTGTTTTCGGCGCCGTTCGGCGCGGTCGCGCTTGCTCGATTTGCGTCCTGAGCAGCGGGGAGTGCCCCATTGGTCAACGCCTGTCCACGAAGTATCAGGTGACAGACGGTCAGCATCGTGATAAAAACTAAGGTGCGAGAGCGCATTCCGGGACCTAGGTCAGCATAGCAAAACAGGCTGCCTTGATATCGAGTTCGCGCCGCGCAGCTCTGGCAACAGGCACGAAATTCGGATGATTTTCACTGCGCTCGGATCCCGCGATCCGGGTTACGCCTGTGTTTTCCCCGCGCAACCTTCCTTCTGTCTTGAATGCAACGTCCTCCAGGCCGGTTTATGGCGGGTTTCGAGGACCTAATCTTCCGGTCCGAACGCCGCAAATCGGCCGGATGGCGCCTCAGAAGGGATACAAAAGGTTTGAGTACACTTGTAAGCCATCCCAACTCCGCAGGTTCCTGGAAGCAGGAAGTGAGTCGGCGAGTCGCCGCGCACCAGAGCCGTGACTTGTCCACACCGAAGTCGACTTTGTCCACGCAAAAGCGGCTGGCCACCGGGAGCCGCTGTGCGCAGGCAGTCGCCCGTGTTGTAGCGCGCTATGCCCAGGCCCCCAGCTATAGCCAGCAAGATGCCAAGGCCTACATGGCCCAGCCTTCCGCCCAAGCCGCCTTGCCAGACCCGCAGAGCGCCTCCACACGGCCGCGCATCTTGGAGCCAGAACTCCCGCAGGCAGTGGCGCCTATGCAGCCTCCTGTCCGTCGCTGGACACCCACCATCGTGCCCGCTCTTCCTGCCGTGCCCTCCTCGCTCGAGGCCTGGGAGAGCGAATGCTCCCATCACGATTGGGAGCCGGGTTTTATCCCGCGTTCCTCTTACTCGGCGCCGGCTCGCAAACCAATGCTGGCGGAATCATTCAGTTTTCAGGTCAAAGATAATCGGGCACGGCCGACAGTAGTCGAAGTGCCATCAAGCGCCGAAGTTATTGAGCCGATCGAGCCGGATCAGCCCATCTACGCCAACCTAATCGAGTTTCCCCGCGAACTTGTAGCTGCTCGCAAGAGGCGTCCTCGGAGGGCCGAGGGACCATTTGCAGCAGAAAGCCAGTTGAGCATCTTTGAAGTTGATCCTGTTGCCCTCCCCATTGAACCCGCGGAAACTGATATCACGCCCACATGGCCGAGCCCCGAGTGGTCAAGCATTGAGTTGGATGCCCAGCCCATGGACGAACGGGAGTTTCATGACGTGTCGGTCTCTCGATTGGTCCTTCAACTGGCACCAGCAGGTCGCAGGCTGACGGCGGCCCTGGTAGATGGCTTTCTTATCGGCGGCGCAATCATGGGAGCTGCAATCGTCGCTGCGGCCAACATCGCCCATCCGCTTCCAGCTAGAATCGTTGAATTCACAGTAATCTCCGCGCTCCTGATTGCCGGCGTGCTCTACCAGGCGCTCTTCCTCGCGCTTGCAGAAGCCACACCGGGGATGAAATGCGCCGGCCTCAGCCTTTGCACCTTCGAAGGTCAAAGCCCCACACGCACGCAATCGCGGCAACGGTTGGGCGCGCTACTCTTGTCCGTGCTTCCGCTGGGCCTGGGCGTTGCCTGGGCTCTCTTTGACGACGACCACTTGTGCTGGCACGATCGCTTGTCGAAGACTTACCTGTGCAAGGGCTAAAGGCTTGTCAGGAAACTCGTTTGATAAGGGTCGGAGCTTCGAAACAAAAAGCGCTGCTGGAACTGGTTCCGGCAGCATGGAAGAAAACGGCGGCAGCCCTGTGGACCCAGAGACAAGATTCAATCGCTGGAACCCGCAGATCTGGGAATGGCTGCCGCCGACTGTTAAAAATCTACGAGTGCGCAGTTCGTAGCGCAGGTTGCCCAGCGGGATGGCTCTTGCCGGTGTATTTTCCACCGGCCTGATCGTCGCTCTCCAGGCGGAACCGGCGGATCATACCGTCCAGGTCGCCGGCCAGTTGGGCCAGGTTCTTGAGGGCTTCCACGGCTTCTTCTGCGCCTTGTGCATTTTCGACTGACAACTGAGAGATCTGCCCAACGGACTCTGAGATTTCGCCCGAGGCGGCGTTCTGTTGGGTTGCGGCTGTGGCGATCAGGTTAATCTGGTGCTCGACCTGCTGCGAAGATTTGATAATGGCTTCCAGGCTCTTGCGAGCGTTGGCCGTTTCTTCCATGCCGGTTTCCACCGCTGCGCGGCTATCCTGCATCACCTGAAGTGTCTCGCGCGTCTCCTCCTGGATGCTGCGGATGGTGCCGGCAATCTCCTCCGTGGCTCCCTTAGTGCGCTCAGCCAAGCGGCGAACCTCACCGGCAACAACCGCGAATCCACGCCCGTGCTCTCCGGCGCGGGCCGCCTCAATGGCCGCATTCAGGGCCAGCAGATTGGTCTGCTCGCTGATTTCCTGAATGACGCTCACTACCTTGCCAATCTCCTCCGACCGGTGGGCTAGCGAAGTCATCTTTTCCGAAACGGTGCTCGTGGCTGCGGCAATCTTTTCCATGGTCACGGCCGCCGCCTGCATTACGGCGCCGCCCTGATTGGCGGTCTCGGCAGAGACGCGGCTGGCGCCGGCCGCATTTTCCGCGTTGTGACTGATTTCGCCGATGGTCGCCGTCATCTCCTGAGTTGCCGCCGCAATCTGGTTTGTCTTGCTGGATTGAGCATTGGCGTTGCCTGCGCTCTGCACCGAACGAGCGCTCATCTCTGTGGTAGCCGCCGAGAGCGTCTCGGCGCCGTGGGCCACAGACTGCAAAACGCCGCGCATCGAGGCCACGCTGGTATTCAATGCGGTCGCGAGCCGGCCAAGCTCATCGTGCCCCGTCTCGGCCACACTCACCGTCAAGTCCTTCTGCGCCACCCGCTCCAGCGCTGCCGTCGCAGCCTGCAGCGAGGGCGCAATAAGCCGCGTTAAGCTGAAGCCGGTCAGCGCACAAAGCAGCACAATCAGCAGCGTGGCTCCCGTGCTTACCCACGTGGCGCGATTGCTGGCAATGGTTGCGCCCTCAGACGCATCCGTGCCCAATTTGGCGTGAATCTGAAAGCTGCTGTCCGCTGCCTTCAGAGCATTCTCGAGTGACGCATCTGTAGTGTCCGACGCGAGAATATCCAGCGCGTCTCCCGCCTTGCCGGCATTCAGCAGACCGACGCCCTTGTCGCTCGCGTCCTGATATTGCTTGATGGCCGCCACAAACTTCTGGTATTGAGGAACCTCATCTGGAATAAGCAGCGGCTCCATCGCTTTCAGGGCGCTCTGATAACCGGCCAGAGCCTTCTGACGCTTGGCATTGTGGTCCGCCGAACATGCCGGCGTCAGGCAGAGCATCAGCTCCAGATCTTCTCGCCGTTCGGCGTTGACGCCATTGCGAATATCGCCAATTTGAATCAGCGAGGGAAAATGGTTTTCGCTGACAACCTCGCTCTTGGTGGCAATTCCCCGGAAAGTGATGAGTGTGTATGCGCCCAGCAGGATGCACAAACCGCACACAATGCCGAATGCGTAAACGAACTTGCGGGAGACAGGGAGATTTTTCAGCCAGGACATGCCGGTAACCCTTTCTGATGCGACTCAGGGTTTTCATCGGCGCAACCCGGCCGGACTTGAGTACCTTCGCTTCAGGAAGGCGATTCGAGACTTATAGCGGATCAGATTTGCTTCGACATGACAATGCAATGGCACTCAATCCCAGCTTTGAGCGGACGGGAAGGGTTGAAATTGTCTGTCCCGCTTTCGATGTAGCCGAACCTGCGATAAACAGGCACCAGTTCGGGCCGCAAACTCAGCACGTTGAGATCTACGGCTTCACATCCCTGACGGCGCAGATGATCCTCGGCTGCTCCAACTAGCAAACCACCCAGTCCTGCGCCCTGGCTCGCCGGATCAACCGCCAGCATTCCCAGATATCCGCGGGTGCCGCGCACTTCTGCGTAAATACAGGCAAGCAGGCTGCCGGCGCCGCCTTCCGCAACCAGGATGTCTCCCTTTTGCATCATGGCTGCCAGACGCTCATCATCGGTGCGCGTGCCCTCTATAAAACCCTCAACCGTAAAGGCGGAATTTATCATCGGAACCAGCCGAGCTCTATCAGCATCTGTCGCCAGACGAAGATGGGGTGGGGAAGCATTCGCGCTGGCCCTGTTCCTTATCTGCATGCCGTCCTCCAACCGTTTGGGCTTCTCATCACCAGCCTTCTCAAGAATAATGGGATTTGGTGGAACTGACCCAGAAATGAGTGCGCGTCAATGGGCTGCGCATTGACTCCCCTCGCGCTTGAGCCGTAGGCTCATATTATGGAATTCAAAGTTAGCGAACTGGAGCGGGAGCCCATCGACTTTGACCTGGAACTGGCTCCAGGCGAGGTCGATTTCACCCAGGAGACCGAGCAGCACGGGCCGCTGGCTGCCTCGGGACACGCCGAGGTGCTCCATGAACACCGGGGCGCCAGGGACATCGTGGCCGACATCCGGCTCAAGGGCCGTTTTTCAGGCAACTTCCAGGTTCCCTGCGCCCGCTGCGTCGAGCCGGTCGAGATTCCCCTGGCCGCCGATTTCGACCTGATTTTCCGCCCCGTTGCAGCGGATTCGGAAGCCACCGAACGCTCCATTACTGCGCCGGAGACCGAAATCGGTTATTATCAAGGAGACAGTCTTGCGCTTGAGGATGTGCTGCGTGAGCAGGTACTTTTGTCCCTGCCAGTCAGGACTCTGTGCAAGCCGGACTGCAAAGGACTTTGCCCGCGCTGCGGTGAAAACCGCAACAGTCAGGCCTGCAAATGCGATGAGGGTCCGAGCGACCCCCGCTGGCAAGCGCTGGCTGGCCTCCGTGGCCGGATCGAGTCCAAGGAAATTAGCACCGAGCGAACATCTGGATAATGTCTGGATAGTGTGAGGGTGCCCAGGCTCGCGCCGCAAGGCAATAGAGCCCCTGTAAGGCCTGAAATGGGCCGGAATGACAGAGACGGCTTGAAGCGAGCATAGAAACGAAAGGAATTTTGCCATGCCTAATCCGAAAAGGCGCCACTCCACGCGCCGCACCGCACTTCGCCGCTCTCACGACTTTCTCACCGCCGTGGGCGTCTCTGAGTGCCCGGCCTGCCACGAAAAGAAGCTGCCCCATCGCGCCTGCCCCAAGTGCGGCGAGTACAAGGGTCGTGCCGTGATCGTTGTCAAGGAAGCAGAAAAGTAGCTTTCCGCGCCCATGCTCATTGATATTGCGCTTGACGCCGTAGGCACTGACAAAGCTCCCGAGGCGGAGATTCGCGGGGCTATCCTTGCCTGCAAGGCTCTGCCCGTGCGGGTCCACCTGATTGGGCCTGAGGCGGAGCTGCACGACCTTCTGGACGAGCACCTGGAAAACGAAGACTTGCCCATCGTCATCCACCATGCCTCTGAGCGCATCGGCATGGAGGAGAAGGCGGCGCACGCGGTTCGCACCAAAAAAGACAGCTCCATTCGCGTGGGGCTCAAGCTGGTGCGTGAGGGCAAGGCGGCTGGCTTTGTTACTGCCGGCAACACCGGCGCAGCCATGGCCACGGCCAAGATGGTGCTGGGCGCTCTGCCCGGCGTTGATCGGCCTGCGCTGGCAACTCCCATGCCCAGCTCCACCGGCAATCCGTGCGTGCTGCTCGATGTCGGCGCCAACGTGGATTGCAAAGCGCACAACCTCGCGCAGTTTGCCGTGATGGGCGAAATCTATGCTCGCAGCGTGCTCAAGATCGAGTCGCCGCGCGTGGGCCTGCTCTCCATCGGTGAAGAAGAAAGCAAGGGCAACGACCTCACCCGTGAAGCTTTCCCGCTGCTCAAGGCGCTGCCCATCCGCTTCATCGGCAACGTCGAGGGCCGCGACATCTTCTCAGGTCTGGCAGACGTTATTGTTTGCGACGGTTTTGTGGGCAATGTGGCGCTCAAGACCAGCGAGGGCGTGGGCCGCTTTGTGCGCGATGTGCTGCGCGAGTCGCTGAAAAGCACTGTCACCGCGCAGGTGGGCGCGCTGCTATCGCGCCGCGCTTTTAATGAGTTTCGCCATCGCCTCGATTACAGAGAGTACGGCGGTGCGCCGCTGCTAGGGGTGCGCGGGGTCTGCATTATCGGCCACGGCTCCTCCAACGACCGCGCCATCTACAACGGCATTCGCGTGGCCTACGAGTCTGCCAGGGCGGGCACCAATCAGCGCATTGAAGCCGAGTTCGCCATCCCCGGCAAGGTCAACCATGCGGTCGGCACAGCAGCTGGCCAGACTGCCGGCCCTGACGCGACCATTCAGTAGAGCCTCATGCCCGCCGATTTCAAACCGCTTCCTGCATTCGACCCTTCAGTGCTGGCCCAACTGGCTTGCCCCGCCTGCCTCGGCCTTTTGCGCCTTGAACAGGCGAGGCTAGTCTGCAGGGACTGTGGCCACGACTACCGGATTGTGGATGGGATTCCGGCGCTGATTGCGGGACCAGCTCGTCTGCCGTAGTAGATCCCACGAGCCAGCGGCGAAAATTCCGACCAGCAAAAAACCTTCCATGTGGTTCCAGTAATAGTCGGCGATGTCGATGCTGTTTATATAAATGACAGCGGCATTGATCACAACAAAGAATAAAGAGCAGAAGATAATTGCCCGTATAGCGTTGCCATAAGAGAAGGCCACTCTCCAGCCAATCAGCGCCATAAAAAGAGTGAGCGGCGCAACATCGTATTCCTGAATGCGGGGACCTAAAAGGATGACGCCTGTAACCATCACCGGAATCCACTGCTCCCGCGAGAATTCTCCAGCAAGAAACTGACGGGAGAGAAAGATGAGAAGACCGAATGACAGGAGCACAAAAAAGACATAAAAAATCGTTCCGGCCGCGTATGGCAAGCCCGCATTCAACAGGGAGGAACTGATAAGTCCTGCGGGGCCAACGCCAAATCCGTGGTCACAACTGAATATTAGTTCAAGCGCACGAAGATAATTGTGAAAATAGGAGGGCCAAACCCAGAGTTGCACGGTAAAGAGTGATATGCCGGTTGCCCCTATGATGCCCGCCGGGATCCACTGTCTTCGGGCTGAGAGAACAGGAATCGCCAACAGGCTCAAATAAGGGATTTTGAAACACGAGGCAGCCAGCACCGCAAGATAGAACCAATGCCACCGGCCACGCCGCCATCCCAGCAAGGCTGCCAGAAAAACCAGGCCGTAAAGAATGAAGGCGAGGTTGCCGCTCATAAGGGCGTCGTGCTGAAGAAGGCCCGGAAAAAAGGCTGCCGCGGGAGCAAGAAAAACGAAAAACCGCCGCTCCTTAATCTCCACGAACTGCAAACCAGCCCAAATTTGGGCGAGCACTCCGGCGGCATAAATCAGCCAGTATCCGGAAATGTAGACCATGGGAGGCAACGAGCCCACTAGTCGCAGCAGCGGAAGCGTGAGTGGCGAGTATACGTAAAAATACGGCGGCGAATCCTGAGGGTGAAGCGTCAGTTGGTCGTGAAATGCGGTTGCAATCGCGATTCCATCCGCGTAAGGATCATGCCCTGCTTGCAACGAGTGTATGGCATTGAGAATAACCTTTGCGTCCCAGCCATTTCCCGGATCGACGGCATTCCAGACGGGAATAGCCACAAACGCGAGGATCCAAATGACAAATGGAGCCCATCTATATCCGGAAGATTGGAAACCGGAAAATCGGGACACCCTTTGCAACTCTTCTGCCGCACACTCTTCGTACAGTGTCTGGGGCATGGCTCTCCATCCGAAATCGATCACTTACCGGCGAGAGCACGCCTGTCTTCATTGAATTCCAGAGAGCGCGTAATCCGTTTTCCGGCAAACTTCTACTGGCCTTGTTGATTCACCGGAGTATACACGAATCACAATACGGTTGGTTTAGAGCTGGCGGCAGCGTGATAGGTCCTTGGCGGTAGAAGTCCAGCAAACGCTACCAGGCGAGGTTTGCGGGCAATGGGAACAGCACGAACTATCGCCGGTGAAAGAAGGGAAGCACTATCAGCAGGGCGAAGCCGATGGCAACAGTCAAGGCAAGGACAACCAACCCATAGAGCACAATGAGGTTTGGGCCCTGTGCGGGCGGCTTGTCGTCGGCACAGTCCGCCGGACGCTCTCTATCCCTCATCTCGCAACGCCTCGACCGGATCCATTTGGGCCGCGCGCGTGGCGGGCACGGTGCCGAAAAAGACGCCCACCGAGGTGGCCGCGGCCAGTGCGATAGCCACCGACCAGCTGGAGATGGGCAGGTCATAATTTGAGAAGAAGCGGACCGACAGAGGCACGGACAGCCCTACGAATATGCCCACGACGCCGCCGATCAGCGAGATGATGACAGCCTCGGCCAGAAACTGAAGCTTGATCTCCCTGCTCGTGGCGCCCAGCGCCTTGCGTATGCCGATCTCACGCGTGCGGGCGCGCACATTGGCCAGCATGATGTTCATGATGCCCACTCCGCCCACCATCAGCGTGACGGCGGAAACCAGAAATAGCACTGCGGTCAAAATGTCGGCAACCCTCGCCGCCGTCGTCAGAACTTCTTTGAGTGTCTGTGCTGTATAAACCGAGCCAGGCCGGTGGCGCGCCTGGATGATGCGCTTGATCTCCACAGCGGCATCGGGGACCTCATCCATGCTGCGCATGGAAAAGTAAATCTGGTTCACATTTTCGGTTCCGGTGAAATAGCGAGCCACCGAATATGGAATCAGAATCGTCTGGTCCTCGATCTCCGATACGCCCATGTCGTCCACGCTCTCCTTGAAGACCCCGACGACCGTAAAAGGGATGCCGCTGATCTCGAAAGTCTGGCCGACGGCCGCGTCCGAGCTTCCAAACTTGTCATGCGCAAACTTCTCACTGATTACGGCGCATTTGATGTGGGCTATGTCGTCGGTGTCGTCCAGAAACCGGCCTGCGGGCGTGATTAGGTTGCGGATGAACTTGTACTGTGGGCTCACGCCCAGAACCAGCGTGTCTTTCACCACGCCCCTGCCAAAGCTGATCGGCGTGTGCATCGACATGATCGGCGAAGAGTACATCACGCTAGGCAGCTGCGCCAGCACAGCTTTCTCATCATCGCGTGTCAGGTAGTCGTTGAAGGCCGTGTGCTCGGCGCCCATGACACCGCCTCCGCTGTACTCCAGCTCCACCGAGTTGGTCTCCAACTTCTGCAGTTCCTGCAGGATGAACTGCTTGCCAGTCAGCCCAATAGTCACCACAAGAATCACCGAAGCGGTGCCTATGACCATGCCCAGCGCGGTAAGAGCAAAACGCACTTTGCTCGAGCGGAAGCTGTCCACGGCCAGCTTGAGAATCTCGCTGAACACCATGGTCCGGCGGGCGCTCAACAGCGTCTCTTCAAAACTGCGATGGCGGGCTTGTTCGGTAGTATTCATCGTTCCCTTTACAGCTTACAGCCAGCAGCCGGGTGGCCATCTTCGCCTGTCATCCCGAGCGAAGCGTAGCGGGTCGAAGGACCTGCATCTTGCCATGGTAAGAAACGCTGCAAGCCCCTTCAAAAAACAACCCCGGCCGAAGCCGGGGTCATTTGTGAACGAATGATGGAACAGCTTATGCCTTGGCCACAACACGGCCCACTTCCTTCAAGCGGGCAGCCTTGCCGCGCAGCTCGCGGAGGTAGAACAGCTTGGCGCGGCGCACCTTGTAGCTGCGAACCTTCTCGATCTTCTCGATGACCTTGGAGTTGAACGGGAAAATGCGCTCCACGCCCTGGCCAAAGCTCATCTTGCGCACGGTAAACGTGCCCTGGGGGCCTTTGTTGATGGCGATGACCAGGCCTTCAAAGGCCTGCAAGCGTTCCTTATCGCCTTCCTTGATCTTCACTTGGACGCGAATCTGGTCGCCCGGGACAAACTCCGGGAGGTCGGTACGCTTGAGCTTGTCGGCCAAGCGCTGCATTACGGGATGAATGGACATTGGGTTTTCCTGCTTTTGGACTCAGAACTTTCAGTTTACTACAAAAGAGAGGGTTTGCGCCTGCACAAAGCCCTATAGTCTCTGAATCTATGTGTTTATCGCAGGCACTCCAATTCACGGGTTCAAAGACCGTCGAGGAATGCGCTATAGTTTCCCGTATGGATGAGAAACGTGAATTGCTCCGCCACACGCTGGCCACCGTTGCCTACCGAGCCGCACGCGCCCTCGAAGGCGCGCCTGATCACTTTGCCGGATTCGACGGCGCCGGACGTCTCCCAGTGCAAATTCTGGCTCACATGGGCGACCTCTTTGACTGGGCTCTGACTACGGCCATCGGGCAGGAGCGCTGGCAAGCCACACAGCCGCGCCCGTGGGCCGAGGAGCAGCGCCGCTTCTTCCAGTCGCTGCAATCCCTCGACGCTTTCCTCGCCTCCGATGCGCCGCTCCACGCCTCGCCCGAGCAGCTTTTTCAGGGTCCAATCGCCGATGCGCTCACCCATGTGGGCCAGTTGTCCATGCTGCGCCGCCTCTCGGGCAGCCCCACGCGCGGCGAGAATTTTTTCGTAGCCGAGGTCAAGGCCGGCCAGGTGAGCGCGGATCAGCCCGCGGCGGCAAGACCGTTCAGAGTTCGCTAGCGCCCGGAGCTTCAGGAATCAGCTTTGTGTCATAGCACGAGTTCAAAGCCTGTGGAAAAACCAAGTGTTTTGAAAGGGCACGACTTCAGTCGTGCCGAAAAGACCAGCAAAATTAACGCGGGCTTTAGCCCCTGAGGGATGTTTTCCACGACTATCTGAGGCACCCAAGGCCTATTTGCGAAGCTCATTCCGCCGGAATCGGAGACTTGCCTCGCCACCCGTGATACGGGATGCTAAAGATGATAATTCCAAAGATTCCCACTAATATGACTGGCCACCACTGAAGTTCCGCCTTCAAAACGCCTCGCCAATTCCAAGATACTAGCGCCGGGAAATAATGAAAGATAAAAATGAGATTTGCGGCTATAGCCCATTGCTTTAAGGAGGATTTACCTCTAAAGATCATCCACCATGCAATACCCAAGACTATGGAATATATGGCAAAGATCACGTTGGTATAGATGTCTCCTGTATTAACTGAATGAGATCGCATCATACTTAGAGCTTATCCGTAAATAGTGATAGTCTGCCGCCAGCAGATCAACGCCGCGGCTAAGTTGAGCAGCGCGACGAAACTGGCTTCAGTCTTCTCGAAGCTCACCAGTAGCT
>JBAPYY010000319.1:0-1809 GCA_049284975.1 Occallatibacter sp. | reverse complement strand
CTTCAATTGGCAGGGGAACCCAATGGCTCCCTTGTGGAGCATTTCGATTGAAGCGCAGTTCTATCTCATCTGGCCATGGGCAATGCGCTGGTTTTCTAGGCGGGGATTGGTGATATGCGCTCTCTTTTTTATTCTGATTGCGAATCTCACACTTTTCATTCTTGGCCAACAGCATGCAAACACTGATAGAGAAGTTTGGTACAACACATTTGTTCAGTTTGAAATGTTCGCCACAGGCATTCTTCTCGCATTAGCCGGCAAGCGTCTGACGCGCGGTGGCGCTGTGGCCGGGGTTTTCCTGGTATTCTTTGGGCCGGTTCTCTGGTTTATTGCATGTTTCTCATTTCATGCCAAGCAACGCGCGATGGACGGAATGGCTGTCAGCGGTCTGGATCTGGTCGTGGGTTACGGTTTGATCGCTGTCGGCTGCGCTGCAGTTTTGCAGGGGTTCTGCATGATAGGCCCGTCCTATATGCCTCGGTGGGCAACCTACTTGGGCGGGATTTCTTACGGACTTTACGTCTACCATGCCTTGGCGATTCGCGTCACCTCAAAGCTCTTTGAACGCTTCCACGTCCCTTATCCAGAGGGCTTTTCCTTTCCTTTGGCTTTGTTGCTCACAATTCTTGCGGCACATCTCTCGCACACATACCTTGAGAAACCATTCCTGAAACAGAAGGAGCGGTTTGAAATTGTGCAAAGCAGACCCCTATGAAAAACAATTTTCCATTCGGCTCCCTCAGTTTGTCACGTCAGCGCTCACCCCTTCTTGCGTTATGATTTTTCTAAAGACAAATGACTTCCACTCGACCACCACGGCGTGAAGAACCCGAGCTAGAGGGCGACTACCGCCCGGCCGATCCGGCGCGCGCCGGAGCGCATCTTGACGTGGCGAATATCCGCGTGGAGCCGGCGGATGTGGCCTACCTGATGCAGTTGGCCGACGCATTGAACACCACGCTGGACCTGGAGACGCTGCTGCGCCGCACCGCAGAACTGGTGAGCGCCGTCATCCCCTACCGCATCTTTGCCATTTTGCTGCTTAACGACCGCACCCGCGATCTGCGCATGCGGTTTCAGATCGGCCACAGTCCAGAGGTGGAGCGGCAGCGCATTCCCATGGGCAAGGGCGTCGCAGGCCAGGTGGCGCTCACCCGTCAGCCGGTACTGCTGAACGACGTGTCCAGTTCGGAAGACTATCTCCCGGCGAATCCCGATGTGCGCTCTGAACTGGCAGTACCGCTGATTGCCAAGAACCGGCTGATCGGCGTGATGGACATCGAGAGCGAACAGGCAGGCTACTTTGGCCCTGAGCACCTGCGCCTGCTCACTCTGACCGCCTCGCGCATTGCCCAGGCAATTGAAAATGCGCGACTCTACGCTCGTGTCTCCCGCCAGGCTCAGACGCTGACGGTGCTGAACGAGATTGCCACAGAATTGATTTCGATTCTGGATCTGGACCCGCTGCTGGAGCGCGTGGGCCAACTTTTGCGCAGGCTTATTGATTACCAGATGTTCACTGTATTGCTTCTGGACGAGAAGGGCGAGTCGCTCATTACGCGCTACGCATGGCGTTTCGGCCACGCGCAAACGCCAGAACGCCGCCTTCCCGTCGCCAGCGGCCTGGTGGGCGTTGCCGTCCGGGAGTGGCGGCTGGTGAACGTACCCGACGTGCGTCACGACGCGCGCTACCTGCCCATGAATCCCGAAACTCGCTCGGAGCTCGTTGTGCCTTTGTTTCACAAGGGGCGCATCATCGGCGTGCTGGACCTGGAACATACGCGCACGGGCTTCTTCAACGAAGAACAC
>JBAPYY010000318.1:0-1888 GCA_049284975.1 Occallatibacter sp. | reverse complement strand
GTGTTCATGAGATCGCCTTCCCGAACGGGAGCCGCAAAGGTATGCGGCGCCAGAAAGCCTGCAAGAATGAGGGAGGAAGCGGAACGTGGACGTGGACCACAGTTCCCTTACCGGGCGCGCTACGGATTATGAGTCGCGCGGAAATGCTATCGGCCCGCTTGCCCATGCCGCGAATGCCGAATCCGGCAGATTCGCTGGAAACCAGAAACCCGCAACCATCGTCCTCAACAGCGAGCTCCACCGCGGTCTTCTCATAAACGAGCGAAATAACAAGAGAGTTGGGGTGCGCGTGCCGGATCGCGTTGGCAATGGCTTCCTGGCCGATTCGAAGCAGTGTGTCAGAGATCCGCAAAGGAAGCGCTCGTTCACCACCGGAACTGACAACCTTGACAGTCATCGCAGCCCTTCCATTGATCATGCGGTGAGCACAGTCTTCAAGCGCATGGAGAAGTCCCATGGAGTCCAGGTGCTCGGGACGCAACGCTGCAATACTGCGGCGAGCTTCCTCGTGACTGTTGCGCACCATGCTGCGTGCCACATTGAGCTGCGGCAGAATTCTCGATTGTTCGCCAGCCTCATCGTAGATGGCCTCGAGTTGAAAGCCGAGGCCGGCAAAGCTTTGCGCCAGCGTGTCATGCATCTCATGCGCCAGACGTTCCCGTTCTTCGAGCACCGCCTGGAGACGCCAGCGTTCAATGAAGAAATAGGCGGTCACCCCAGCAAGGGCAAGAATCAGAAAGCCGATGATGAACCCTATGATGTGGCCGGCGCTCCACCATGGCGGGCCTTCGATGACCTCGACATCACTGAAGGAAGGCAGGAGAATCGCAAAAGAGGTGAGGTTGTGGGTGAACGCAGGATCCACAGTACAGATGCCGCGCAAACGAAGAAGGCTCTGCTCCTTCAGGAGACGAAAGCTAGCGGCACTGCCTGGCCCGCTGGCGATAGCCAGGAAAGACTGAGCTCCATCATCGAAGGTGAGAGTGAGTGTACTGCCGGGTCCGGTTTGCTTGACTACGAGGCGGCCCTGGATCTCGACGAATTCAGCATCGAAGGACCCTGTGGCGGCCTGGGATGCAGTAACAGAGACCGGTGGAACCGGAGTGTGCGACCAGAGCAGACGTACATCGGAGTCGCGCAATACGGAGCTGAAATCATGCGGCTCGGCATTGCCTTTGGCCTCTATCTCATCGCCGATCTCAAGGGGAACGTGGGTACGGCTGTCTGGAATGGCAAGACCGCCGGTAGGGTCTTGCACAAACAGAACCGGAGAAGTAAGCGTGACCACCCCGTGAACGGTGACGGCGGTAGGCGTATTGGGCGATAGCAGGCGAAGACTGCCAATCGGCTGCGTATCGACGTTCGTGCGATGTTCAAGAAGATCGCGATGAATAGGTTCAAAATACTTGTCGTAAGTGCCTGGCTCCGTTCCCTGCGGAAACTGTACGGGAACAGCGAGCGGCGGGCGCACGTCGCCAATCATGGCTATCAGGTCCTGGTGGCTGGCGGGGCTGACCGCGATGTTACGCCATTGCGCACCGGTGTTATACGACTTCAGTCCATATCGCCCCGACGGAACGCAGCCCGGGTCTTCTACCGCAGCAGTGGTGGTTTGGCCGGAAGGCGAAGTCGCGCTGACGGCGAGGATACAGTCATAGGCCAGGAGTTTGAGATGGTACCACTGCTGGTCGTACACGCGCGGAGCGACCGATTTGGCCACGTACTCACGCCAGCCATAGTCCGCGCGGCCAAGCATCAAAGTGTTGTCCAGATCGCGCAATCCCGCCATATAGCCGTGATAGGCATCAACGCCCTCCTCTTCGTCGCTGGCGCGGATGATAAGGCCGGCATCGCCATATTGGCCGAGCAGAAGGACATCGGCTTGGAC
>JBAPYY010000317.1:0-2126 GCA_049284975.1 Occallatibacter sp. | reverse complement strand
ACACCGGCTAGGGTCTTCTTTGCGCCCGGTTCGCCGTGCGCGAACTGATAGCCGCCAACCACGATTGCAATCAGGCTGGCGACCTTCGCAACCGTGCCTGTAAAGAGTGTTTGCATTGCGGTGAATCCGCTGTCGAATGGCGACTGCGCGACGGCAAGCGCCGGGAAGAGGAACAGCAGAGCGAAGAGGCTGAGCGTGGGACGAAACCGGCGCAACGATTGCCAACGGGCAATCGAGCGCCGAACGGTGGGCGTATGCAGGACGTTCATCGGCACCTCCAACGGCCCAGAAGGCCGCGATATGCCGAAACGTAAGCCAGAATCGGTCGCCGCGTCCAATAACTTTTTGGAAGTAGGCTATAACCAAATGGAATAGGTATCTGCCGTAATCGGTCCAGTTTCCGATTACTTGATTTGTTCTCTGAATAAGGGAAGGGCTTGGCCAACGAATTTTGTCACGTGCATCTGACAGATTTCTAGACACTTGGCGACTTCAGGGTATTTATTGACGGACGCCGCGCCAAGTAAAAGAGAGTGAGCTTGCGGCTCGTTCGTGACCAGATGCGACGCACGATGAAACTGCCGGTTTTTGAACAGCTTTTACTGGAAGCCGTAGACTTGATAAAAGGAGCAATCATTCAATTGAATATTTCGGCAGCGTTTTTTGCGGCCCGCCTCGGCACTCATCTCTGGATCACGCTCGTTGCGGTCGCTGTCATGGAGGGCATCGCTGTTTATTCATGGCAGTTCCGCAAGGAACTAGGCGCCCGATCGCTGATCTATCTCCAAATCTGCAAGGCAACATGGCTCCTGTCTCTGCTGCTCGCAAGCCAAAGCAGCGAACCCGGTCCATTCATGTTCTGGATGGATCTTTTGTTCATTGCGAGCTTGCTTACCATCTTCTTCTGGTTTCAATTCATTTCCCAGGTCAGTGGATTCGAACAAGAGGGGCCGGCATGGTTGACCGCTGTCATGGCGGGGGCGGTGGGCGTCTCCTGCCTGATTGCCCTGACCAATAGCTGGCATGGGTGGGTTTTGAGACTCGGCGAAACGGGAGCTGGAATGTACAGCATGCTTGACGGGCCTGCCAGCAAGCCGTTCTATCTCGTCGAAGAACTGATGAGCGTGTTTACCATCGGTCTGTTTGTACGTTGGGTACTGAGCAGCGCCGGATTGCGCCGGCGGCAGGCGTGGACGATGCTGGCTGGGAGCATCATCTCCTGGTCGGCCCACCTACTGGAGTCGGTGCCGGGTTCCAGCGTCTTGGCGCCGATGCCGTCGTGCTTCATTTTTTCGAGTATCATCGTGGCCTGGGCGTATTTCCACTGGCGCCTCTTCAGCATCGCGCCTTTGGCGCAAGAGGTCGTGGTCAAGACCATGATCGACGGCCTGATGGTGGTGGACGAATCCGATCATGTTGTCGAGATGAACCCTGCCGCGCAGGCGATCTTCGCGGGATCGCCGAAGACATTCACGGATGCTGCCGCCACCTGGCCCACGCTTGCCGGTTTCGATGGCGAAGGCCGCGCATCAACGCTGGAAGCGAGCCGGGAGGTTGCTGGAACCCCTCGCTTTTATCGTGCAACGCAGACCCCGCTGCGGACGGCTACGGGGCATCGGCTGGGTCGTGTCCTGGTCTTCAAGGATGTGACCACCGAGAAGCAACAGCAGGCGCGCATCGTGGAACAGCAGAAGGCGCTCTCGACGCTGGGCGAGAGGCAACGGCTGGGCCGGGAGTTGCATGATGGGGCCGGTCAGATCTGGAGCTTCCTCGCTATGCAGGCGCAGGCCGCGCGAAAATTGATTGCCAAACAAAGCTATGCGCAGGCCGACCAGAGTCTGGCCCGCCTGCTGGAGATTGTACAGGGTGTGCACATGGACCTGCGCGAGTCCATTACCGGGCTGCAGGCCAACGTATCCGGCGAGCAGGGATTCTTGCAGGCGATCGAAGAGCAGCTTCGCTGGTATCGCGAGCATTGCAATCTCGAGGCCGAGCTGGTGGTGCGCTGCGACTGCCCGGAAGGTCTGCTTTCGCCTTGCGTGGAGGCGCAGTTGCTGCGAATTGTGCAGGAGGCGCTGGCCAATGTCCGCAAGTCGGCCCAGGCCACCCGGGTGGAGGTGCTCGTC
>JBAPYY010000316.1:0-1976 GCA_049284975.1 Occallatibacter sp. | reverse complement strand
GTGCCCTTCAAACTGACCCATGACATGGCCGCTGCCCTCTTAGATGCATGCCTCGGGCGGTATATAATCGGACTGAGCATGGAGTTATTCCTCAATTTCACCTGGGCGCTACTGGCAATGGCGAGCGTGTGCCTGTGGATGCGGCTGGAAGAGCGTGTTAGCGTTCAACGCCGCTCGTCGGTGATCGCTCTCGCGTTATTCATCGTGATTATGCTCCCTGTAATCTCGGTCAGCGATGACCTGCAGATGCTGCAGAACCCGGCGGAAAGCGACACCTTCCAGTGTCAGCGCAGGGACTGCCTGGCCTCTTGTCCGCACGCAGTTCATCCCGTAATTGCCGGTCTTCCTGAGCTGATTTTCGCTGAAGCAGACTGGAGTTTTCAGGATCGTGAAGCCAGATCGAGTTTTACTTCTAGAACCGTCGAAAATCCCGCACTCAAGGTTATCCAGAATCGGCCTCCGCCAGCGGCCTGATCTCTCTCTTCGTTCATTTCATAGTGTGCTCTTTTTCTTCATGTGATCGCTGCGCAGAACGCGGCGCAAGGCTTTATATGAAACAAGAAATACTCTCATACACCGCGCCCGCAGTGTATGTACTGTTTATTCTCGCGGCGTTCACCTGCCCGGCGCAAGAGAGCCTTACCTGGGACCAGGTGAAGACGAAATTTGAAGCCGCCAATCCCGCTCTCAGAGCCGACGCGCTGGGCGTAGAGGAGATGAAGGCCGAGGAGATTACGGCGTTTCTGCGACCCAATCCAACGGCCTCTTTCACGATGGACCAGCTCTATCCCTTCGGGCCGCACTACGATCCGAACGTTCCCGGCACGCGCTATCGGCCGCTAAGTAATGCCCTTACCACGGGGTCAATCAGTTACCTTTACGAGCGCGAGCACAAGCGCGACTTGCGATTGAAGAGCGCGAAGGAAGGCACGGAGATTGCGCAATCAGAGCACATAGACCTAGAGCGAAATCTTATCTTCAATCTGCGCTCGGCCTTTGTTGAGACGCTGGAGGCAAAGGCAGTGCTGGAGCTGGCCAAAGCCGATCTTGCTTACTACGACAACATCATCAAGATCAGCCGCGATCGCCTGCATGCAGGAGACATTGCGCAGATCGATCTGGACCGCATAGAACTGTTGCGCGTGCAATATGAAGTGGAGATACAGGCAGCCATCGTCAACCTGCGCACAGCGAAGATTCAACTTTTACAGCTGTTGAACGAGAGAACACCGGTGGAGCAGTTCGACGTAACCGGCGTTTTCGATTTTACGGACGACCTGAAACCGCTGGAGGAGTTTCGCAAAATCGCGCTGGACGAGCGGCCCGATCTGCGCGCCGCACTTGAGGCCATTCAACAAGCGCAGACCAACCGCAAGCTTGCACAGGCTAACGGCAGCGCGGACCCAACCTTCAGCGTGGATTCGGGCGCCAATCCTCCGCTTGATCCGTACGTGGGTTTCAACGTGAACATTCCGCTGCGCATCTTCGACCGGAACCAGGGCGAAAAGAAGCGCGCGCAGATCGACATTGGCCGCAATACGGAATTGAGCGACGAAGTGCGCGCCCAGGTTTTCAGCGACGTGGACTCTGCCTACACCGAAGTGGAAAGCAACATCGCGCTGCTGCGACCCTACAAAGCGCAATACAAGGGGCAGGCGCTGAGGGTGCGCGACACGGTGACTTACTCCTACCAGCACGGCGGCTCTTCGCTGATGGATTTTCTGAACGCGCAGAGCGATTACCGGGCCGTGGAGCTGGTCTACCTGCAACTGGTCGGATCCTATTTGACGGCTGCTGGACAACTGAATCTTGCTGTGGGACGCGAGGTAATTCAATGATCTCGAAGTTTTCTTTGAAGCAAAGGGCCAGAGTGTGCCGCATAAATGCCATTTATCCTGGGAGAAATATCCCTCAGGGGCTAAAGCCCAGGTTTTTATTGGCTTTTTGCGGCACGGCTAAAGCCGTGCCCTTTCAAA
>JBAPYY010000315.1:0-3573 GCA_049284975.1 Occallatibacter sp. | reverse complement strand
GGGCGGGCGCGATGGTAGTAGGCTTTGCACTTATCTTTTACGGCTTGGGCAGTCCATTCAACGACGCGGCGCAAGGACCGAGCCTTCGATCCGATCTCTACGTAAGCGGAACCACCATCTTTACATTGGGGCTGGGGGACGTGACGCCGAGCAGTGCCTGGGCACGCGAACTCGTTATCCTTGAAGCTGGAATCGGGCTGGGTTTTCTGGCTGTCGTGATGGGATACTTTCCTGTTCTCTACAGTGCGTTTTCGCGTCGCGAGGTGAGCATTTCGCTGCTTGACGCGCGAGCCGGGTCTCCGCCTACTGCTGCCGAACTGATGCGCCGCCATTCTTATGAAGGCGGGGAAAACGCCCTCTCGCTACTGCTGCTCGAATGGGAGCGCTGGTCGGCGGAACTGCTCGAAAGCCATATCTCTTATCCGCTTCTCTGTTACTTCCGCTCGCAGCATAACAACCAAAGCTGGATCAGCGCCTTGACAGCCGTTCTGGACACTTCAGCGCTGCTGATTGCCGATGTGCAGGGAAGCGAGGCGCGTCAGGCTGAGTTGACCTTTGCGATGGCACGCCACGCGATGGTCGACCTGGCGCAGATTTTCTCGCTGCCCCCGGTAAAAGATGCTCCAGACCGGCTCCCGATTGAGCGCTACGAACAGCTTTTCGGTCTGCTCTGCAAGAGCGGCATAAGCGTGTGCCGCGACGGTCACTCATACGAGAGGCTTCGCGATTTACGTGCGCTCTATGAGGGCTATGCCGAAGCGTTGGCCGATTATCTTCGCATGCCGCTGCCGCCGTGGATTGCTGACCAGCCGCACAAGGACAATTGGCTGGTCGTGGCCAAACTCCGCGCCCAAACCGAGGAGGGTAACTCGCATTCCAATCATCGCGCAACGATCGGGGACGGGTCGCCGGCGATTCCCGCGCTGATAGACGATCGTCACGATTTTTGAAAGAAGATGTTATTTGCAAAGATTAGCTGGCTCCAACCTGTATTTCCACGTTGTAACCAAGCCAATGGTCTCGTTCCGGCCAGTGCAGAGTCCAGGACAAACTGCCAGCTTGGTCGAGCGCAGTCGTAATGTCGGCGCTAAATCCCGCGCTGCCCAAACTTCGGCTGGCAGTGGTGTGCGTGGTCTGCCATTTATCCCGAGACCAAACCAGATCGAAGTGGTTCTCGTCCAAAATGCGCAGAGTGTCTCCAGCGACGATCTTCTGAATGGGCCGCCGCAGACTGTACATCTCTAGATTTTTCCGTGTGCGGCCTCGTCCCTCAGGCTCGCAATATCGCGCATAAACGAGATCAATGCGATCAATGACCTTGCCATCTAAAGCCGAACGCAGCAGCTTCAAGTATTCGGCGTGCGCCCACACCAGCGGAACCGCCGAACCGGCAGGCTTTCCCAGTCGCAAACTGGTATTCGGCAAGTCTGCCTCGTCCCAAACCTGCTCCGGAAGCATCTGTCCGCAAGTCGCAAAATGCTCGTATGTATTGATGAGAGCAGCAATATCTTTACCCGCCGCAAGCTCATAGTGTGCGCGCTCGCCCGTCAGCAGCGGCCAAACCCGGCCCTGTCCCCATCCCTGAAACGGTCCGCCATCCGGCCGTTGCCCGTAGCCGTCCCAGTTATAGCGCAGCCAGCCAGGCCCTTGCGGTAGCTCGCGCTTCAGCACCGCGTCTACAACCCGCAACGAGTCAACAATCAGCGGATCGTCTGCCCGTCGCACGCCATAACGTACCAATTCCAGAAAGCCGGCATCCACAATCTCTCGCGCAGCGAATTCCGTGCGCGTGCCGGGCGGCCGGTTGTTCACATGGATTGTCTCCGTGCCACAGCTTTCGCACGCATAAGCCTCGCCCTTCTCTGGCGGCCGGATGCGCATGTAATGTCGCCGGATCTCCGGGTGCAACACTCCTTCGTTGGTCACAGTCCAATCTTCGATGTGGTGTTCGATCCAGTCAGCAAACTCCTCAAGAAATGTCGCCAACTCATCCGAATCGTGGGCGCGAACCATCTCCGCCGCACAGAGCAGTCCTGCAATTGCTGCCGCCAGGGTCGAGGGCGAATAGCCCGCATTCTCCTCCCACCGTTCCTGATGGGTGATGGGCGCATGACGCACCAGGAATCCAGCCGCCTTCTCCACAAACGGGTAAATGTCCATTTCGCCCAGCCCATCTGCCTTCCATAATCGCCAGGCAAGAATCAGCGGATATGCTACTTCATCCAGTTGCACGCCAGACCAATAGGGTCTACCGTCCAGCCAAAAATTTTGCGCAAAGCCGCCGTTTGGCTGCTGAGTACATGCCAGGTAGACCAGCGCTCGTCGCGCCGTTTCCGCTCGTCCGCAGGCCAGCAAGGCCGTCGCTGTCTGCACCATGTCGCGCGTCCAAACCAGGTGATATCCGCCGAGATCATCGTCGCCCATCACCTGACCCCATGGAATCGACGCCGAAGCGACAAACGCTCCTGAAAATGTTTTGTCTTCGTGAGCCAGCAGGACGTTGTGGCTAGCCCGCATCAGCTTGCCGCCATCACCGGCCTTGGCAGCCAGCCACTCAGGATTCGCCGCGCGCTGCCACTGCGCGATAAACCTGTTGCGGTGCTCTTGAAATGGCGTGGTTAGCGCGCTCACTGTTTTCTGCAGCGCTGTGTGATGGCCCTCGCCAATACCGATGGCCACGGTGAACTCCAGCCCGTCGCCTGTGAGTTTCTCTCTTAAATCCAGTTCCCCCATCACCGCGATGTTTCCATTTGTGGCTGAACCAAACTCCCAGTCCATGCGGAAGTTGTCCATCAGGTCGCGCCAGCCGTCGCTCGCGCCCACAAATCCGCAACTCAAACGTGAAAAGCCGCAACTGGCCGCCATGGCCAGTGACCACTCGTTCTTCCAGGCCAGCAGCATTTTGTGTCCGGCAATCTCCAGCGCGCGCGCCGTGTTGCTCGCCCCGCCGTCGTCCAGGTGCGGCGCCAGGAGTGCATAGACTTTCAGGCGTGGCAAGAGGCTTTCGTGTCCCTCAAGGCGCACTCGCGTCAGCACCACCGAATGATGCGGATCGCAAATGATTTCCTTGGTCAGCGAGTACCGGCCCTCCGGGTCGCGATTCACATAACGGACGCCAAGCGCCTCCTGATGGATGTAATCGAAGCTCGAGAGCAGGTCGCGTTTCTCTTCGTGAACAAACGTCTCGCCGTCTGTTACGAGAAATTCCATATCCCGAACTTGCGCCCGGTCGATTGTTGGGTGGTAGATTTCGTTCAATATACCGTGCGAAGCAGTGAACCACACCCGGCTCGATGCGGAATAGGCAGTCCCCACCGCGTCCTTTACGCTTGAGGTCCAGCGTGGTTCCATGCCCGGCGCACCGAAGGCCTCGCCTTGCTGGACAAGCCATCGGTATTTGGGCCAATCGAAGTGGGGCTGTTCTTTCATTTTTTCAATAGGCAATCGAATCTGGGAAATGACGGCGCTTGCGCCCGTTCCTACTTCGATGCTCCTGAAAGTAAAAAGTTTCTTGTGACGAGCGCGATGAACGTTTGATCGCTAAGTTAGTTCGCCTTGCCGCCGGTGATGTCG
>JBAPYY010000314.1:0-2241 GCA_049284975.1 Occallatibacter sp. | reverse complement strand
GACGAGCACGTGGTCGGCTACTACAACGCTGGCGACCGCATGAAGCGCTGGGGCAAAGTGGGAGCGTTCTGGGGCGGATTCTGGGGCCTGTTGTTTGGGTCAGGTATTTTCCTCATCCCTGGACTGGGGCCGATTCTTGTAGCCGGACCATTAGTGGCGTGGATGATCGCGGGCCTTGAAGGAGCAGCGGTAGTTGGGGGCGTCAGCGCGCTGGGAGCGGGCCTAATAAGTATCGGTATCCCGAAAGATAGCGTACTCAAGTACGAGGTGGCACTGAAGACAGACAGGCTTTTACTTGTCGTCCACGGATCGCCTGGCGCGGTTGCGAATGCAAAAGCCATCATTGGAGGCACCGAACACAGTCCTCAGACCATTCATGGCGAGATAGTCCTCGTTTAACAGACGGTAACAATACGCCGCGGCAGCGCTGGACTATAACGCAAGTTTCCAGGCCGGTTTGTCGCGACACCGTACGAGAGGAATTCAGTATGAGACAAAGTAACTCACTCCCAGCTTTGATTTTTGTTGTTATTTTGGGCGCAGGCGGAGCTGCCGCCTTTGGTCTCTATAGCGCGTCGGCTGACGTGGCCGCTATCCTCGCTTTGGTCTGCGCCGTGGTTCTAGCCATTATTGCGGCCTCCGGAGTCAAAGTCGCCGACCAATGGAGCAAGGCGGTTGTGCTGCGGCTGGGCAAGTTCCGCTCCCTTGAAGGGCCGGGGCTATTCCTAATTATTCCGGTCTTTGAGTCCATCCCTTATTGGATCGATACCCGCGTCCTCACAAGTTCTTTCAAAGCAGAGAAGACGCTCACCAAAGACACGGTTCCAGTGGATGTGGATGCAGTGCTCTTCTGGAAGATCCTCGATCCCAAGAAGGCTGCGCTTGACGTTGCCGACTACCAAAGTGCGATCAATTGGGCTGCACAGACGGCTCTGCGCGATGTGATCGGTAAGACGATGCTTTGCGACATGCTCGAAGGAAGAGACAAGATCAGCAGCGTGCTGCGCGAGATCATCGATGAGCGCACGGAGCCATGGGGCATCAATGTGATATCGGTCGAGGTGAAGGACGTATTGATTCCGCAGGCGTTGGAAAATGCGATGTCGATGCAGGCTCAAGCCGAGAGAGAGCGCCAAGCCCGCGTCATTCTTGGAGATTCGGAACGTCAGGTCGCGGAAAAGTTTGTGGAAGCCTCTAGAACCTATGCGAACGATCCCGTCGCATTCCATTTGCGGGGCATGAACATGCTTTACGAGGGATTGAAGCAAAACTCCACGATCGTCATCGTTCCCAGCTCCGCTATCGAAACCATGCAATTGGGCGGCCTTGCCGGAATGACCGCTCTAACCATGGGAATCGGCCAGGAGCAAGCGCTCAAAGAGAAGGCAGCACAAAACAGGAACGTCTCCGATCCTGAGCCCGCATTGGCTGAGACGACACGCTCTTTTGCTGCCGCTCAAAATGGGCGTCCTGAGACTTTGGCCATCAGATAACTCATCGAGAGGCGGAGATCGCGTCGATGAAATCAGGAACTCGCTGGCGATGGCCCCCAAAATGGCTCGAACAAATGGAGCGCGCGAAATGAATGCGATGCAACTTGAAGAAACAGCACAGGCTACGCCTGAAAGCAATAGGCCGCGTAACGCGCAATCATCCACTACGACTAAACGACCTGCCAGCATGAGGAAGGTGGCACTCTCTTTGTCACAATTTCTCAAGAAGCAAAGATCCTTACTGACGTCTGGGAGACACGCAAGCACAACCGGGAAGGCAATAGTAGCGATAGAGGTGAACCCGAGCCCGGGCCTTACTGGAAGCGTATGCATCGCGACTGGCGTTTCTGGATAGGTGCGCTCTTCATGTTTGCAGCTATCTCGATTTACGTTCTAAGCGGCGATCTGGCATGGGTTCCACATGGCCGCCGGCTTCCCTAAGTAAGGGTTAATTCTCAACAACCTCCCGGCCCGAGGAGATCACGGAGGAGGCTTTTGGTCGAACGCCCACGATCAATACCGAAATCGATGCGATGCTATGCTATGCAGACAGACATCCTTGCGCTAGCCTGGACGGCAATCCCCGCTTGAGCGCAGGTTGCGACTATACCGAGAATCTTTGTTCGGTCCGACGAATCTCCTGAGTGGTGTGTAAATAGGCTCAACTCCATCACTCTTCTAATCAGCGAGGTCAGCTGACGCGAGACATACTGGCCGCTCTGACTTGCCGATGCGCGTGCTATTACTG
>JBAPYY010000313.1:0-14729 GCA_049284975.1 Occallatibacter sp. | reverse complement strand
GCTATCTTCGGGAACTGGTGCGAGCCGAGAACACCAAGCCTCACTTATCCTCAACGCCAATCCTGGCTTTTCTTGCGCATTTAGTCGATGGAGTCAAAGTCTTGTATGAGGAAAGCGGGATATCACTCAAGCCGACTGTGTCTGATTCTTGCCAGCCCGTTTTCATCGATCGCGCGAGAGCTCTTCAGGCATTGTCGAGTGTGCTGCTGATCGCCCATAGGGTGTCCCAAGCGCAAGACACAGTTGAAGTTATCGCTACGTCTCCGACCTTCAATTCGGTTCAAATAGTTGTGCAAAATCTCAACTCCCGTTCGGTCGCATTAAATGCAGAAGCAAGATTGGACTTGGCGCTTGCCGAGGCGAATATCCGCTGCCAGCATGCCAACTTCTCATGGAGCCCCGAACCATTCTGCGCACGGATCGAACTGGCGTGCACTCCAATCATTGACTCCCACTGACGGCTCCTGTTATTAAGAGCCAATAGAAGACGATTGAAGCCGCCCCATTGGCAAAAGGTGAATTGATGAGCACGTCTTCCTTCCCGAAGTTTCGCAAGAACGAGATCAACATAGTCAATGTGCTGCTTGTGAGTCCCAACAGCAGACTGCGCAGAGAACTGCGAGAGAAACTTCCTCAAACCCGCTGGAATTTGACTGAGGCAGCTAGCGGCGCTGAAGCTTTTGAATGTTTGCACGAGAGTGCAAGCGAGATTCTGCTGCTCGACCCTCTGCTTCCTGACCTGGAGCCCGGTGAATTCAGTTCGATGGTCCGTGAACAGTTTCCCAATGTCCAGGTCCTCTCGGTGAATTCGCATACCGGGCAGCTGATCGTTGGCGCTTCATCGCCGACTTCATTATCTGCTGAACTAACGGAGATGCTATATAGCGGTGGCAATAACCGGCCCAACTCGTTCACCCCAATGCAATTGCAAAGAATGCGGACAGGGGATGAAGGACGAGTCAGCCTGCGAGGCATGATCGGGGACTCGGAGCCGATGCGGCGCGTTTATGAACTGACCCACATGGTCGCCCGCCGAGATACGACGGTCCTAGTGAGTGGGGAAAGCGGCACTGGTAAGGATATGATTGCGCAGGCGATCCATCTCATAAGCTTGCGCCAGACGCAGCCGTTTATCGTGATCAATTGCGCTGCCATCCCTGAGTCTCTGCTTGAGGCTGAACTGTTCGGCTATGTGAAGGGTTCGTTCACCGGTGCGGTGCAATCGCGTATTGGCCGAATCCATGCGGCGCATATGGGAACGCTGTTCCTTGACGAGATCGGTGATATGCCGTTGTCTCTGCAAAGCAAGATGCTGCGCTTTCTTGAGCAGGGCGAAGTGCAGAGAATCGGCGGCAATGACAACCTGAAGGTGGACGTTCGGGTTGTAGCGGCGACTAACGCCGACCTGCAGAGCTTGGTCAAGCAGCACCTGTTTCGCGAAGATCTGTATTATCGCCTCGCAGTTTTTCCAATCAAGCTGCCGTCCTTGCGTGAGCGCGTTGATGACATTCAAAAACTCGCCGAGGCATTCCTGGCTAAGTTCTGTCCCGGTGCAATCCTTAGCCCTGAGGCGCTCGGCGTACTGCGTGAACACGACTGGCCCGGAAACGTTCGTGAACTGCGAAATGTTCTTGAGCGGTCCAGCATAATCATTGGTTCTGAGCGAGAGATCCTGCCCAGGCACATTCTTATCTAGCTGTAGCAGTTGAGCTTCACCACTATTCAGGCCCGTCTTCCAGCGGGCTGCTGAGCCATCGTCACATATCAGCTTCACAGCCAAAATCCAAGTGGCCCTCATCGTGCTTAGTCAATAGGCAGATGCTGCCTAGTTCTCATCCCGCGCCAATAAATGCTTTGCTCTTAGATGACGAGAGCATTGGGCAGGCACATGCGCAAATCCTTGATTTGCAATTCGATGAGAACGCCCTTCGGCAAAAACACCCAGGAGACCAGTTTGGCAGTGATGCGCGCAGCGCGGCGCTTCTCGCCGGCGAATTCTCAGAGTTCATCGCAGCAGCATCGCGACTCGAGAACTCCTATCGTGCCTTGCAGGAAGAAGTGTCGGAGTTGAGCCTGGAGTTGTCCGAGCGCAATGCAGCACTGAACACCAGTCTGGCAGATAACGAACGCATGCGGCTGGCCCTTCAACACATTGTAGACTCAATGCCTTGCGGTGTTCTGGTTCTTGACCGCGGCGGAGAGATCTCGATGATCAATCCCGAGAGCAAACGGCTGCTTGGACTTGATCGCGACCATTTCGGTGAAGGGTGCAAAACAACATTGCGGAAGATTTCCGCCAGTAGTGGCGTCAACCTTGAGGCATCCTGCGAAGGCACATCGGTCGCTGACACACAGCAGGAGTTCTATGTCCAAGGCAAATCAGGGATGCGCTGGCTTGAAGTTAGCAATCGCCGTCTGTTCCATCAATCTTCGGACGCCGAGATTCCTGACCAGACGATCCTGATTCTGCGCGACATAACGGCCCAGAAGCGCTCTGAAAAGGATCGCGAAGCGGGGCGCAAAGCAATGGCCCTCGCAGAGATATCCACAATTCTGGCCCATGAAATTAGAAACCCGTTAGCGAGCCTGGAGCTGTTTGCCGAGTTGATAGAACAGGATGGCGCCCGCCGCGGTGAATGGATTTCCAATCTGCGCGCAGGCATACGCTCGCTCTCCGGAACGGTCAACAACGTTCTATGCTTCCATGGTTCCGGCTCATTGAAGCTGGTTCCCTTGCAACTGTCAACCCTGATCGGTAAAGCGCTCCAATTTGTTCAGCCCCTGGCAGCGCAGGCAGAGGTTGCTTTGCAATGGACCGCCGATCACGATCCAACCTTGGTGATGGGCAACGAGAGCGCGCTTCAGCAGGTGGTCTTGAATCTGGTTTCGAACGCTATTCGCCATACGCAAGCAGATGGTGTCGTTACGGTGTCGCTCCGGCCTGAAAAGCATATCGCAAAAGGTAAGAATCACAACGAGCAAACCGAATATGTCTGCGCTGAATTCGCCGACACCGGATGCGGCATTCGGCCTGACCAGATTGCTCATGTCTTCGAGCCAGGTTTCAGTGGAACCGGCGATACCTCCGGACTGGGCCTCGCAGTTTGCGAGCGGCTCATGAAACAGCACGGAGGCTGGATTTCGGTCTCCAACGGCATCCATTCCGGCGCACGATTCACTTTATATTTTCCCGTAGTTCAACCTGAGTTGGTGACAGCATGAAGAGTACTTGCTCAAACGACGGGAACTCTTCCGTCCTGGTAGTCGATGACGAACCCGGAATGCGCACGGCATTGCAGGCAAATTTTCTTCGTCACGGGTGGCGTGTCGAGACAGCAAGCGGTGTTCGCGACGCAGCGCGAGCCGTCAGCCTTTCAAGTTTCGATCTGGTGGTCAGCGACATCCGAATGCGCGACGGGGACGGCTTTGAGGTAATGTGCTCAGTTCTAAAAGATTCACCAACCACAGCGGTAATTCTCCTGACTGCCTTTGGCAGCGTTCCTGAAGCGGTGCAGTCGATGCGAAGTGGCGCATTCGACTATTTGACGAAGCCGGTTTCGTTTGAACAGCTTCAGGCGGCGGCGGCGCGCGTTATGCAGCGAATTGCCGAGAAAACCGTCAGTGAGAGAGTTCACGATGATAGCGCGAACGCGAGAACTGTTACATCAGGAATCGTCGGTCGTTCTCCTTTGCTTCTTCAGGCCATGCAACGCGGTCGCGCCGCAGCAAGCACCGACGCAGATGTCTTGATCGAAGCTGAGAGTGGAACCGGCAAAGAGCTTCTGGCGAGATATATTCATGCAACCAGTGACCGAAGCCACAAACCATTTATTGCCATAAATTGCGCAGCAGTGCCGGAGCACCTGATCGAAAGCGAATTATTCGGCCATGCTAAAGGCGCCTTCACGGGGGCAAGTTCTGCTAAAGCCGGGAAGTTCGAACTGGCAGACGGCGGAACACTGCTTCTCGATGAAATTGGCGAGATGCCACTGAACCTGCAACCCAAGCTTTTGCGAGTCCTTCAAGAACGCGAATTTGAGAGGCTCGGTGAGACGCGGCCCATTCATGTCAACATTCGCGTGATTGCCACAACCAATGCATCCCTCGGCACAATGGTGGAACAGGGACGTTTCCGCAGCGATCTCTACTATCGCCTGAACGTGATTCCGCTCTCGCTTCCTAGCCTTCGCGAACGGTTGGAGGACATTCCGGCGTTAGCGGAGTTCTTCGCCCAGAGATTTGCCCTCGAAACGGACAATGTTGTTCCGCTGCTTGAACCGAGCTTTATTGAGAGGCTGCAAGATTACGACTGGCCCGGCAACGTTCGTGAACTCGCGAACTTCATGCGCCGCGTGCTCTCACTGCACCAGGGATCCACAATCGACGCAGCGTGCTTCTACAAAGAGTTTCAGCCACTGGGAAGAACGCAGGCCGCTCCCTACTCGATGCCGGCCCCAGGGACACCGATCTCGGTGCTCGAAAAACTGCACCTCGAAAATACGCTGGCCCTGGCGAATGGAAACCGGACCCATGCCGCGGTAATGCTCGGGATCAGCCTTCGGACGATGCGAAACAAAATCAAGGAATACGGACTACCTCCAAGGAGATACGCATGACGCAGGCCGCACCGCTCATTTCCACACTGGAGAGCTACCTCAGTTTGACAACGAGACGCGAACAGGCGATCTCGGCGAACATGGCTAACGTCGACACGCCGGGCTACCACACGCGCGACATTGACTTTAGTAGCGAATTGAATAGGGCCATGAGCGGGGTTTTGAGCCAATCCGACGATGGTGCCGGCTCCATGCAAATAAGTCCAGTCGTCCGAGAAGTTCCCGGCCTGTTGGAGCGCCCAGATGGAAACAACGTGAGCCTTGACCGCGAGGGACTCTTGATGTCCGAGACGCAGTTGCAATACCAGATTGGCATTCAACTCATCAAAGATCGGTTTCACCAGATACTCAGCGCCATCAACGGCGGAGGAAGCTAGCCATGAACCTTTTCGACTCGTTACAAATCAGCGGATCTGCGTTGGCGGCAGAACGCCAGCGCTCTGAAATTGTCGCCGCAAATATGGCCAATGCCGAGACGACGCATACCGAGGACGGTGGACCCTTTCGGCGCAGAGAGGTCGTCTTCGAATCGTCCGGAAGTTCATCATTCCGGCTTGCGCTTGCCAACTCAGGAAACTCCAATGGGGAGACTCCCGGAAGCGTACGAATCTCCGAAGTCGTCGACGATCCAGCGCCTCCCGTCATGCGTTATGAGCCCGGCCATCCGGATGCGAACAAAGATGGCTACGTCGCTTATCCGGCAATCAACCCGGTGATGGAAATGGTTGACCTGATGGGATCTGTGCGCGCCTATCAACTAAATGCTTCGGCAGTGGCAGCAACCAAGCAGATGATCCAGCAAACGATCGACATTCTCAAGAGCTAGGCGAAGGAGATCAAGATGAGCAATTCAGTTTCAGGTCTTGGCGCAATCGGCAACATCGGCGCTCTCCCAAACTTTTCGTCCAGTTCGCCCGCTGACGCAGGCGGAAGCTTCGGCGACGTTTTATCGAATGCGCTTCACCAGGTCAACCAGCTGAACGGCGGCGCCGAGCAGCAGATAGGCAGCTTTTTGAAGGGCGGCAATGCAGATATGAGCTCGGTGATGATCGCAGTTGAAAAGGCAGATGTTGCCTTTCAGCTCATGATGCAGGTACGCAACAAGATTGTCAGCGCTTACCAGGATATTGAGAAGATGCAGTTCTAAGCAATGCGTCTCTGAGAATCCACTTGCGAGCCGGCAACTCGAGAAGTTCGGCTCCGAATGCATGACCATAGGAATTCGGAGAAATTGAGGGCCAATGGCGGGAAATAACCAGATGGTGGCTTCGAAGCAGGCGCCGGGCGCAGGCCAGGCGATGGATCACGTGAAGCAGTTCCTGGTGGGCCTGCGCCCGCAGCAGCGGGTTTATCTCGGCGTGGGTCTGGCCGCCACTTTGGCCGTCGCAGTCTTCTTTTTCAAATTGATTTCGACGCCCAGCTACAAGCCTTTGATGACAGGGATGGAACCAGCTGATGCGCAGGCGATCGCGACTCAATTGGCAGCGAAGAAGATTCCTTACCTTTTGAGCCCGGACGGCACCTCCATCAGCGTCGCTGCCGATCAGGTCGATGCGGCCCGCCTGGAAGTTGCGTCGCACGATACACCCCATAGCGGGCGCATTGGTTTTGAAATCTTCGACAAGGTCTCATGGGGACAAACGGAATTCGATGAAAAGGTGAACTATCAGCGCGCCATGGAAGGCGAGCTTGAACGAACAATTCAGACGATGAGTAGTGTGAAGAGTGCGCGAGTGCATCTCGTGATGGCAACCGACTCGGTGTTTATGGACCGGGAGCGCGGCGCAAAGGCGTCGGTCACACTGCGCCTAAGACGCGGAAGCCTTTCGAGAGAAGAGATATCGTCGATTCAACGGCTCGTTGCCGGAGCGGTCGATGAACTCAAGCCGGAGGACGTAGTAATTATAGATGCTGATTCAAATCAGTCACTCGGACACGGTGGCAGTTCGTCTGACCAAAACGATGGAATTGAGCAGGAACTGACACGCCGGCTGGTCTCGACCCTTGGACCCGTCGTGGGCGCCGACCGTATCCACGCCTCCGTTAACGTGGAATATGAAACCGGCAGCAGTGAAGAAAGCGAAGAGAAATACGATCCCGCTGTCAGTGCCACTTTGACCATGCAGCATTCTGAGGAACTTAACAGCTCGGGTGGAGCGCCTGCCGGCGTGCCGGGAACATCGAGCAATGTGCCCAAACCCAAGGTGCCTGTGCCCACTACTGCTGCGAATGAAAAAGTGCCCGCGCCCGCCCCTGTTACGAAGGAACAGGTCCAGTCCTCAAAGACGGACAATAATACTTATGGTGTGAACAGAACAACGCGCCATCTTATTGAACCGGCAGGGAGCATTCGTCGCATCACGGCCGCGGTACTGTTGGACGATGCAGTTGAACGCAAACAGGAAAATGGCAAGTGGATAGAGGTTCATCATAAGAGACAACCGGATGAGCTGCAGCGGATCAGTGATATCGCGCAGGCGGCAATCGGATTCAACAGCGCTCGGGGTGACGTGATCAGTGTACAAAACCTAACCTTTGACCGTGCTCCTGCTGAGGACCTTCCACCCACAACGCTAGCCGACAAAGTGCGGAAAAATCTGGATGACTATTCGACACTAGTCCGCTATGCAGTGCTGCTGGCCCTCTTCATTCTTGTCTACATGCTGATGATCAGGCCAATCCAAAAACGCGCTCTCGCAACCCCGATTCCGCTACCAGCGCGGACTCCAGTGCGGACTGACGCGGAGATCGCAGCTCCTGACGCCGCAGCCACCCTTGCACAACGCAACGTATTTCTGAAGAAACAACTTGTCGAGTTTGTTAAAGCTGAGCCGGCAAGCAGCTCGACCGCCGTTCGCGCATGGCTGCAGGAGGAGAATCCGTAACTATGCCAATTGAGAAATCAAACCTCAGCGGCGTCCGCAAAGCCGCAATCCTCCTCACGGTTCTAGGGGAAGAATCTGCTGCGACAGTAGTCCGCGATCTGAACCCGCTAGACTTGCAGCTTGTTGCCGACGAAGTCGCAAGTCTAGGAGCAATACCAGTAGAATTGTCGATCCAGGTTATTGAAGAGTACCAGCGGATGACCCAGGCGCAGGATTACCTTGTCCAGGGAGGGTATGACCTCGCCAAGCGCCTTCTGATCAAAGCTTTTGGGGAAGGAGAAGCAGAGGGAGTTTTGCAGCGCCTCACCAAGGCGCGAGATCTCAAGCCTGTTGAGGCGCTACGGCGGGCTGATCCTCAGAAACTCGCAAGATTTCTTGAAGCCGAACATCCGCAGACAATTGCGCTCATCCTCGGCCAACTAGGGGATCGCCAGGCGTCCGCCTTGTTGATGAGTCTTCCAGTCGAAATTCGAGCCGAGGCGGTAAAAAGACTAGCGAACCTGCGGCGATTCTCGCCAGAGATGGCAGAAAAAGTCTCGCACGTGCTTAGCCAGCGACTCAAGTCGGTTGCAGAACAAGGCAAGCGCACTTATTCAGGCTTCCAAAGTGCGGCGGACATCATGAATTGCATCGATACGACCGTAGCTCAGGAGATTCTCGAGAGCATTGAGAATGTTGAACCGACGTTGGCAATTAGCATTCGCGATCTGATGTTTACTTTTGGTGATCTTCTTCAAGTTGGCGAAGCGCACATTCGCGAACTGACGAGCGCCCTTGACAAACGGACGCTGGCGATGGCCTTGAAGGGAACCAACGAGGAGTTGAAGAACCACGTCTTCCGCACAATGTCGTCGAGAGCCGTCGAAATGCTCAAGGAGGATATGGAGTCGATGGGCCCCGTTCGAAGCAAAGACGTAACCAAAGCGCAGACAGAAATTGTAGCTATTGCTCGACAGCTTGAGGCCGAGGGAAAGATCGTATTGAAGGGCGAGTCAAATGAAGAATTCCTCGTTTAACGGGGTGGAAAACCAGGCATTGCCTGCTCCGGTTGCGTCGTTCTTGTACAGGGACACTGGCGCTGACCCCTTGACCAACGCCGAGGGAAATAGACAGGCTCAGTCTTCCGTGGGGCAAGTAAGCGGCCAGCAGGTAAAACCAGGCAAGTCGGCGCAGGAGATCGATGATCTGTTGAAGCTTGCTCGACTTGAAGCAGTGGCCGACACTGAGAAGCGGCTCAAGAAGGAATATGAAGCAAGGTCAGAAGCAGAGGCGGCAAAGATTCGACAGACTCTGGAACTCTTCAAGGTTGAAAGAAAAGACTATTTTTCACGGGTTGAGGCGGAAGTGGTTCACCTGGCCCTCGCCATCGCAGCGAAAATACTGCACCGCGAAGCCCAGGTTGACCCCCTTCTGGTCGCGGCATTGGTCCGTGTCGCTGTAGATAAGTTGCACGACGGATCAAGCGTGTCGGTTCGCGTATCGCCGCAGACGGCACAGAATTGGCGTAGTTACCTGGCAACTCCTCATAACGGATCGACCATTGCAATTGTAGAAGACGCTCATTTGGGGCCCGATGACTGCATTCTCGAAACCGATTTAGGATCGGCCGACTTCAGCATCGATGCGCAATTAAAAGAGGTTGAGCAAGGATTTTTCGATCTTCTAGCGCAGAGGCCGCCTGTAAAGTGAACTCTGCTCAGCCGCTTGCTCCTTATTTCGACCGCTTGGATCGAGGATCTACTCTTCGTTGGCGCGGACGTGTATTGCAGGTGGTAGGAAACCTTGTCGAATCCGAAGGCCCGTTTTGTTCTGTTGGGGAGTCTTGCGAGATTACCAGCGCTAGCGGTAAGAAGTATTCCGGCCAAGTCGTCGGCTTTCGAGGATCGACAATGCTATCTATGGCTGACCAGAATCCGCAGGGAATCCGATTCGGCGACCGAATCGTCGCCTGGGGAACTCGGCCATCGATCCGCGTGGGCAGTGACTTATTAGGCAGAGTGATTGATGCCACTGGCGTTCCGCTTGACTCGAAAGGTGAATATCGCGGCGAACGGGCGGTATGGGTGGATGGTTCGGCCCCGCTACCGCTTGATCGTGTACCCATCCGGGAACCACTCGGCTGCGGCATAAGCGCACTCGACGCATTCGTGACCTGCGGGCGCGGTCAGCGAATTGGCATTTTCGGTGGCAGTGGTGTCGGCAAGAGTACGTTGCTGGGTATGATGGCCCGCGGCACAAGTGCCGATATGACTGTACTGGCTCTAGTGGGCGAACGCGGACGCGAGGTGGGAGAATTCCTTGAAGTGATCGGCGATGAGGGGAGAAAGCGATGCGTTGTAGTCGTTTCCACCTCTGATCAATCTCCGCTCTTGCGATTGCGTTGTGCTTTGTCGGCAACAGCCATTGCGGAGTATTTCGCCAGCAACGGCAAGAATGTGCTTTTGGTCGTTGATTCCCTTACTCGCTTCGCAATGGCCCAACGCGAGATTGGCCTGGCGGCAGGCGAGCCACCAACGGCAAAGGGCTATACGCCGTCAGTGCTTAACATGCTCGCCCGGTTGGTGGAGCGTGCTGGTTGCTTTAAGAGTGGTAGTATCACGGCATTTTACACAGTTCTAATGGAAGGCGACGATCAACAGGATCCGGTCGCAGACACGGTGCGATCGTTGCTCGACGGACACGTAATTCTCGACAGAAACCTGGCAATGAGGAACCACTATCCACCAATCTCCATACTCGAAAGCCTGAGCCGTCTGATGCCGAACGTAACTTCAGAAGCGCATATGCAGAAAGCTAAGGCTCTTCGCCTCTTGATGGCCTCCTACGCGCGTTCCGAAGACTTGATTCGCATAGGTGCCTATCAAAAAGGGGCCGACCCGACACTAGACCGGGCAGTTGACATACTGCCGCAGCTAAACTCATTCCTTCACCAGCGCCCCGAAGAGATATTCGCATTTCCAAACGTAGTCAAATCCCTGATTGAGATTCCGAGTTGATATGGCCTTTCGGTTTTCACTAGGTTCAGTGCTGCGTGTTCGCGGAATTGCTGAAGAACGCGAAGAACGCATGTTGCAGTCGATACTCTTTGAGCTCTCGCGGACCCAGGATAGCCTGGCGCGAACTGAAGCCGAGCTTCAAGGGTCGGCTGCCTCCCGTCATGCTGAAATCTTCAAGACCGCTCTAGGGCATAATCTTCATGCCTCCTACGGGGAGGTAAAGCACCTCAAGGAAACCAAAGAGGCTCTCGAAGAGCGAATAAAGAAGCTCGAGCAGCTACGAGACAGGCAACTCGTTGTTTATCAGCAGGCGCGAAGAGATCGCGAGATGCTCACCGATATGCAAGAAGAGAAACGGAGCCTATACGAGTCCGATTTGGCTCGCGATCAGCAGAAGACCCTTGATGACAACTATATCGCCCGGCGAGGCCGGTTCTAACCCTCGCAAGACTCGCTTCCCTTTCCGTCTTTTACGACTCAAATGCCTTATTCCGTTTTGTTGGGTCGCTGATCACCAAAAAATAGCGTTCATTAAGTTCCCCGCTTGTGCATACTGTTTGCTGTCGGTATTCCTGTCAAAAGCGCCAATGAGCGTCTTCTGCCTCATTATCCCTTCCTGCATGACCAGTTCAGCAGCTCACTGAGAATCAACCTAAACGCTGCAATTGGATCACCTGTACTCGTCGCAACCCGGCAGCCTTTGCCTAGCCGCGATCCGGCAAGTCTTGCCCGCTTTGTCCTGAAGATAGCGCGACGCATAACTGGTCAATCCCTAAATAGCTGATTTCAACGAGGGAAGCGACCTCGGCTAGAGGAACTCTATTTGGTCCGGCAAATGCACTTATATCGGCGTGAACCTGAGAGCCAATGTCGAAATGTCCATTCTGCCGCCAACAGCAACAGGCGGCACGCCGGCACAAGCATCCGACCAATCTCCAGTGTCATTCAACGACTCATTGCTCACTGCCTCCAAGATGTACTCAGAAGCTGGCGACCTGACCACCATTGGAACCAAGACCGAACGCCAGTCGGATCCCGCTTCGCAAGATGCGAAAACGTCCAGTGCGGTTCCCGACATCCGTAGTATCCAATCGCCAGTTGCCTCTCAGATGGCAGTTTTGCAGCAGGCGGCTTTACCTGCGCAGCAGGCACAATTGACTAGTACTGCTGTTTCCCCCACAGAGCTATCTTTCTCTGAGGCAGGTACGTTCTCAGATGTGCCAAACACTGTGGTCGGTCAGCCGTTCTTGAATTCCGAAGCGGGATGGACTGCCGGGACCGAATCAACCATTGCTCAATCAAGCGTTGTCATGCCAGCCGGCAATTTGTCGAAGTACTCGCAGCTTGGAATTACACCTTCGCCAAAGGGACCGCTATCGTCAGGCTCCACAACTCAAAAAATCAAGTCCTTGCCGGTAGCCCCATCAGCGACGAGGAGCAGCGTCTCCGTCGGAGGAGCGACTTCGCCCGCACTCTTAGATCGAGGCTTGATTCAGAACCTGGTGCAGAGCCCCGCGCCTAAGGAAGTGGTAGATTCGCTGCCACAATCAGCCCTGAATGCAGTTCCAAGTGTCGCAGCGAGCGCCTTTTCGAATGTAGAGTCGAACACCATTCCGATTCCAGTTGCGGACGCACGCTCCAATGCAACATCCGACAGAATTCCGAGTCCCGTGCTGAGCGGCGCTGCCGAAGAACAGGCAAACTCGCTCCCGCAGTCCGGTCTGTATGCGGTTGCCGATGCAGCACCAGGCACCTCGCCGAATGCAGCCCCGGACAAAGTTCCGATAGCAGTTTCGGGCGTCCAATCCAATGCGGCATCCAGCGAAATCCAGAATCTCAAGCTGAACGAAGCGCCTGGAGAAGCGGCGAATTTACTCCTGCAGTCAGCCTTGGATGTAGTCGCGGATGCTGCACAGAACGTCTCTTCTAATGCGAACTTGAATACAGTTCAGGCTGCAACTTCGGGCGTCCAATCCAATCGATTGACGAGCTCAATACAGAGTCCCACACCCACCGAACTCCCTGCTGAAGAACAGAATTCGCTCCCGCAATCAGTCCCGAACGCCCCTGCGAGTGTCGCATCAATTGCCTCATCAAGTGCAGTGTCAAACACGGTCCCGGTTACAAGCGCAACCGCGACCTCAACCGAACTGCAAAGTTCATTCCTGAAAACGGTTTTAAAGGCATTCGCAGGCGTCATTCCGAACGGGCTCACAAATGCAACTCCAAACGCAGCCGAGCACGTCATGGCCAATAATAGCCAAAATCCAGAGCTGAGTGCGGTTCCCAATGCAGCTGCGAGTACGGTTCACACTGAAGCCCAAAATGCGGCATCCAACTCCGCCTCAACCGCTCCCATGATTGCGGACCCAGTCTCATCTCCACATACTGCTCAGTCCACATCACCAAAGGAAAATGTGGCTCCGGGATCTAATTCAGCTTCCGCGAGTCGGACGATTGCTCCGCAAGCCTCGCCTGATCAGACGATTCCGGCATCAGGGCCCAGCGTTTCCCAGACTACAGTCGATCAGATTGCCGCCCAGAACCAATTCACTGCCGGGGCACTGGTTGCAAGTCAGGCTGGTCTATCGGGACTGAACTCAACCTCCGTAACGAAGCTATCGTCCATCTCGTCCAACAACGGCAAGATTGGATCGACTGATGCTACCGACGACGCTACCGGACTGAAGGAACATACACCTTCAACATCAAACTTCGCGACCTCCCAGACGAGCAGTCAACAAACCACAACATCCGCCGATCAGAATCAAGTCAGCGCGCCTTCGCAGGCACAAGGAGCATCCGCGCCCCAGATAAACCTCGCCGGCCACGCAGTCGTTGACGGCACGCACTCTCAGACCGCGACCGTCACCTCGCCGGTGCAAGCCACTCCAGCGCCTGGTGGCAACGCAGGTCATGCCGCCAACACTCCAGACCGAACTGCTCCTGCTGCTACCGCTGCCCCGCAAACTTCGCCGGTCATCAATACAGCCAAGCTGATCCAGAGTGTGGGCCAGTCCGAGATGCGTGTAGGCATGCGGTCAAACGAATTCGGCAATATCTCAATCAACACTTCAAGCACTCGGGACTCGATCTCAGCACAGATTTCGCTCGATCACGGTGAACTAGCCAAGACGCTGACGGCCCATTTGCCGGAATTCCAGGCACGGCTAAGCAGCAATCAGTCAGTGGATGTGCGCATCGATACGACCAGCACTAGAAGCGGGCTGGGAGCGGGAACCTCAGGCGGTTTTTCAGACGGCGCAAACAGCGATTCACGCGGAAGCAGGCAGCAGGCGGAATCTGCATCTTCAGGCTATTCAGGCAACGGGTTCACCGAAGGACAGTTTTCACCCGCTGCATCCACGGCGACAACAAACGACAGCGGACTCAACGCCCGTCTCGACATCAGAATTTAGGTAGCATCTACAGATTACGAACTTGAGGAGGAACCAAAATGCACAGTGTTTTAGCGAACTACACCATGCCGACAATATTGAACTCGCTCACTCCGGCTGCCAGTAGCGGAACCCAAAGGCTTGCCAACCCCAGGGCCAACGCCGCAAGCACAGGAAGCACGAGCAGTTCGACCTCAAGCAGCAGCGGCGCTGGAGGCTTGAGCACCACTTTCCTGACTCTTTTGGCGCAGGAATTGCAGAATCAGGATCCCACTGCTCCTGTCGATCCAACAGCGATGGTGGGCCAGATGATCTCGCTGAACCAGTTGGAACAGCTCATCACGATCAGTCAGACACTCACTGGAGACACAACCACTGCTTCAGGTGCAGCGCAAGCAGCAGGAGCGACAGCCAACGCTGCCGCGGTCGCGGGAGCAAACGGCGGAATCGCCGGCGCGCTGTCGCCTTCAGCTGCCGGTGCGGCAACCAGCCAATTGCCGTTTGACCCCAACACAATGATGCCCGTGACTTCCGGCAATAGCAATGCCTTGGCGGCCTCGTTCAACTCGTCCCTCAACGCCGCAACCATGGGCCTTTCTGGGACCAATAACAATACCTCAGGAGGCAAGTAATGGGATCCTTTTCAACACCACTGTCCGGACTCGTGGCGGCGCAAGACCAACTGCAATCCGTCTCAAATAATCTGGCCAACATCGATACCGATGGTTACAAAGACCAGACTTTAACCTTCAACGATATCTACGCACAGACTGGTCAAACGAACGGCGCGGGCGACCCGATTCAGACGGGCTCTGGCGTCGCGGTTTCCTCCAC
>JBAPYY010000312.1:0-1608 GCA_049284975.1 Occallatibacter sp. | reverse complement strand
CGCAGCCGGCGTATTCGATGGACAGACAAGTTACGTCACGCTTCCCGCGAACGACTTCCCGTCGTATCCAACCTCCAACTCGAACGCGGCGATCTTCAACGCATCCTTCGGCGTCTGGTTCAAGACTGCATCAACTGGCGTAATTCTGGGGCAATCAGGCACTACGACGCCTGGAAACGGTCCGAATGGCTGGGTACCTGCGCTTTACATCGATACCAACGGCTATCTGCGAGCGAATTTCTTCTATTTCCAAGACAACCAGCAGATTATTTCGTCCACTGTTTTCAACGATAACAACTGGCATTACGCAGTGCTCACCTTTGTCACTGACGAAACAACAAACACGATCGGCATCGGCGGAGGCGTGTCTTCGACCGTAAGCGGCATTGAGACGGTATACGTGGACGGACAGGTAATTGGTCAGCTGAGCGGACTCGTGCCCGATGGTTACACCTCTGCCTACTCCTACTTCCTCGGAACGGGAGATGCTTCGAGCTGGGCTGCTACTCCAAGCAATAACAACGGCTGGTTCTACTTCAACGGTTCGCTCGACGAGGTTGAGGTCTCGTCGATCGCGCGCTCCAGTGGCTGGGTGCAGGCCGAGTACAACAATCAGAGCTCGCCGTCCACGTTCTTTGCTCTCGGGACAGAGGCCGGCGCCATTCCAAGCATCAATCCGTCTACCGTTACGCTCAACCAGTCGGCAAGCCAGCAGTTCACCGTGCTCCAGACCGGCTTGTGCACTGCAGGCGATGCCGTGTGGTCCATGCCTGCCGGCAGCCCGGGAACTCTCAGCCCAACCGGCTTCTACACCGCGCCCCCGACGATCGATACGCAGCAGACAGTGACTGTAACCGCTACGACTCTCGGCGCCAATTCCACGCCGCTGAATGCCATCATCACTCTCATGCCTCCGGTTTCAGTTACGGTGACGCCGGGCGTAGCCGCTCTGCCTGCCGGCGGAACGCAGCAGTTCATCGCCACGGTTACGAACACCACCAACACGGCCGTCACCTGGACACTCGATCCTGTTGGGGTTGGCTCGATCAGCTCCAGCGGTCTCTATACCGCTCCGGCAACGCTCAACGGGCAGCAGACAGTGAGCGTCATCGCTACCAGCCAGGCCGATCCCACGCAATCGGCGTCGGCAACCGTCACCCTCGGTCAGGCGGCAGCGGCCGTGCCTACAATTACAATCAACCCGCCTTCAGCATTGCTTTACCCGGCCCAGGGGCAACAGTTTATTGCCACAGTTACGAACACCGCCAATCCCGCGGTGACATGGTCCATTACTCCTGCAGGAGTAGGAACCATCGACGACACTGGGCTCTATACCGCTCCAGCTACCATCGTTACCGGGCAGACGGTGACCATCACCGCCACAAGTCAGGCAAACCCAACCGTAGCGGCTTCGGTTTCAGTCACCATTGTTCCGGCATGCTCGTCGAATGGCTATGTAAGACAAATCGTGATTAACGCCTCGCAGGTTCCCAATAGCGATCAGGCAAATTTCCCGTTCCTCTTCAACACAACCGACCCGCTTCTAGCGGCGACTACGTACGGTGGTCACGTTTCGAATCTTAACGGAAATGACATCATCTTCACTTC
>JBAPYY010000311.1:0-7326 GCA_049284975.1 Occallatibacter sp. | reverse complement strand
GGGGCACGCTGCCGGTTCTGCGGCCAATACGCGCGCCTTGCTTTGTCCCTTGATCTTGCGGCCCAAATACGGCATCACCAGTCCGGCAAAGTTCGATCCGCCGCCCGTGCAACCGATGATTACGTCTGGATCATCATCCGCCAGAGCCATCTGCTCTATCGCTTCCAGGCCGATCACCGTCTGATGCAGCAGCACGTGATTTAACACGCTGCCCAGCGCATATTTGGTGTTCGGGTCCTTCGCGGCGATCTCCACTGCTTCTGAAATGGCAATCCCCAGCGATCCGTTGGACTGTGGATGCTCGGCCAGAATCGCCCGGCCTGACTCGGTCTCGTTGCTCGGGCTGGCGGTCACCGAGGCTCCAAAGGCCTCCATCAAGGCGCGGCGATACGGCTTCTGGTCGTAGCTCACCCGCACCATAAAGACCTTGCAATCCAGGCCGAAGAACGCGCAAGCCATGGCTAACGCCGAACCCCATTGGCCGGCTCCCGTCTCCGTTGAAAGGTGCTTGGTGCCCTCTATCTTGTTGTAATAAGCCTGTGCCACAGCGGTGTTGAGCTTGTGCGAACCGGCCGGGCTTGCGCCCTCATACTTGTAGTAGATCCGCGCCGGAGTATCCAGCGCCTTCTCCAGGCGTCGCGCCCTGAACAAAGGCGAAGGGCGCCACTGCGCGTACAGTTGCCGCACTTCGCCGGGAATCTCAATCTCCCGCTCCGTGCTCACTTCCTGCATAATCAGGCCCATCGGAAACAGCGGCGCCAGATCGTCCGGTCCGATGGGTTTCAATGTTCCGGGGTGCAGCGGCGGCGCCATCGGCTTGGGCAGATCGGCGGCAATGTTGTACCAGGCTTGAGGGATGCGGCTTTGCGGAAGGACGTACTGGACGGTTTCCATAACAAATTCTATCAGCAGGTTCGCGGGCGCTTCCCGGCCTGCGGCATGGAAAGCTTCGGCGGTCATGCGGTGCGGCGCGATTATTTGTGAGAAGGCTTCTCTGGCGGCTGCTGCCGCATCGCAATGAACTGTCCCGTCCACGAACCGCCATTCAGCGTAATCCCGCCCAGCACCTTGCTATCTTCCGAAATCGCCAGCCGGTACTGGTCCGTTCCTTTTATCTCAGCTGGATCTTCCAATACGTAGCCGTTCAGCTCCAGCAGTTCATCGCCCTTCAGATTGCCCTTCACCAACTCCGTGGCCGTCTTACCAATCTTGGCGGCAAGCTCTGGATCTGGATTCTCTCCCGCCTTGCGCAGCGTCCACACAATCTTGCCCCACACCGCGCCGTCACCCACCACCGCGCAGGTCTTGCAGCCCTTCCCCGTTTCCAGAGTCATTGTGGCGCTAAAGACCATCCCGTCAGGATTGGTCCACACGCCACGCCACTCTCCCGCCACGTTGGCCGTTTGCGCCGGGCACGCCAGCGCGCCCAGCAAAACCAGCCCTGCCACAGCAATCCACTTTCTCATGGCTCTACCTCTCAGCCAAGCGTCCCCACCGCTTTGGCCGTCGCCATGAATTGTATACGCGAACAAACAAAATGCGCGGAAATCTCCTCAGCTCCTGTACACTGGACGCGCCATGAGTTGCCTTTTTTGCAAAATCCTGGATGGAACCATACCTTCCACCGCAGTCTACGAAGACGAGCAGTGTTACGCATTTGCCGACCTTCATCCGCAAGCGCCGGTGCACGTTCTGGTAGTTCCGCGCGAGCACATCGCCTCAGTGGACGATACCGATCAGAGCGACGGCCTACTGCTCGGCCACCTGGTCTGGGCAGCCTGCGAAGTCGCCCGCGAAAAGGGCCTCGCCAAAGGCTATCGCCTGGTAATCAACGCCGGTGAGGAGGGCGGCCAGACCGTCGACCATCTCCACGTCCACCTCCTCGGCGGACGCCAGCTCACCTGGCCGCCGGGGTAAACGTAGGGAATAGGGAATAGGGAATAGGGAATAGGGAATAGAAAAGCGCGCTCAGCGGAACTGAAGCACCTGCATTCATTCTTCGTTCGCGTAAACGTACAGAGGGCGCTTCCGTAACGGAAGCACCCTCTGTTTCTGCAAGTTCTAAGGAATCTCTGGTTAAGTCGAGGTTTTGAAAGGGCGCGAATTTTTCCGTGCCATAAAGGCTGCAAAACTAACGTGGGCTTTAGCTCCCGAGGGAAGTTTGTCTGACAGAACGGACTTAATAAGAGATTCCCTGTCGTCCTGAGTCTGAAATACGCAACGCAAAACTGGCTGTCATTCTGAGCGAACGGGGCCCCGAACGTTTTTCAGTTCGGGGGTGGTGAGTCGAAGAATCTGCAGTTGTTCTTCGATGAACTTCAGACTCACCACACTAACCGTTTACACGGGCTGTTGCGCGTACTCTTCTTCCTCTTCCACGCCATAGCGGCGCAGCAGGTTGGGCAGAGTCTGCGGGTGCCCCAGGTGCCTCGCATTTGGGCACCTGGGAGAGCACCGACCTTGGCAGGCCGGTTCTGCTCTTTCTCGACATCTGTAGCGATTCGTTGTAAGCTTTCCGTCGATGCCGCGCGGACTCATCCGATACGAACATACGGGGAGCTTTCACTTCCTTACATTCAGTTGCTATCACCGGCTCCAGTATCTGAGCGCGGCGGGAGCGTGCGATCTTTTCGAGGATGCGCTGGAGCGGGTGCGACAGAGTTACCGTTTCGTGGTGGCCGGTTATGTCGTCATGCCTGAGCACGTTCATCTTCTCATCGGCGAGCCGGTCAAAGGCGTGGTTTCCGGCGTGATCCATGCGCTCAAGCTCTCCGTGGCGATGCGGCGCGCGGAGCGACCTTTCTGGCAAGCTCGCTACTACGACTTTCTCGTGCACAACGAAGAGAAGCGCGTCGAGAAGCTTCGCTATATGCACCGCAATCCTGTTGTGCGCGGCCTCGTTGCCAAGCCCGAGGACTGGGCATGGTCGAGCTTCCGGCATTACGCGACCGGGGTTGAAGGAAGAGTCGAGATCGAATCGCAGTGGAGCGCAATGCGGCGGGGAAGCCAGTTGCCGGAATATCTGCGTTACCGGGAAAAGGCCGGTTGAGATCCGAGGTTTCCCAGGTGCCCAAAAGCGAGGCACCTGGGGCACCCGGCATAAATTCTCCGTTCGCAATAAACGCACAGAGGGCGCTTCCGTAACGGAAGCGCCCTCTGTTTCTGAATCTCCTGCTCCCTACATCGGCTGTTGCGCGTACTCTTCTTCCTCTTCCACGCCATAGCGGCGCAGCAGGTTGGGCAGGGTCTGCGAAAATGCCGAGCGCGGCATGACCGCATCACAACCTGCCTCGATGGCCTTGGCCTTCAACTCACTCTGCAAGTGATTCAGGAAGCCGACAATCGATGTCGCCTTCTTGAGCTTGCTCTTGAGTTTGGGAATCAGCGTCATCGGCTTGGCGTTCAAATTATTCAGGTCGAAGACCACCAGTTTAGGAAGCTCACCTTCCGGCAGCTCGGTCAGCCTCGCCGCGGCATCCTTGTCACCGCCCTTCACAAACTCCACCTTCACGCCGAGCTTGCGCGCCGTCTCCATGATCTTGGCCTGGAAGAACAAATCCTCAATGAAGCAGTAGATGCGTGTGGGTGCGTCTACGCGGACTACCGCCGCGGGCTGCGGTTCATAAGACTCCTGATAGGGGCCGCCGTTGTGGCCGTTGCTGCTGATCTGGATGGTCGAGGGCGGGCCGTCGGCCATGTTGCCGTTCACCTGGCGATAGCTGTGGTCCATCGGGCCTACGAACTCTCTGGGGCCCTTTTGCCTCATCTTGCGCTTGCCCTGCGGAGGTCCTGAAATGCTGTTGCCGGGCTGCGCAGCGGTCACTGGAGCTTTCTGTGCAAACTTCTTTTTCCGCCCCTGGCTTGGGTGCGGACCCTGATGCCCGCCTTGGCGTCCGCCCTTGTGCGGAGCCTGCTGAGCGGGTGCCGGCCTTTGCTTCTCAGCGTGCGGCTGTGGCGGCGGAGGCGGCTGAGACTCAAACTGCGGCTGTGCCTGGGGTTGTTGCGCCTGCGCTGCGCCTGCCTGGCTGCTCTTGTTCTTGCGGCGGCGGCGGCGGCGCCGATGCCCCTGCTGTTGTCCCTGGCCAATTGCCGGGACCGGCCCCAATTCAGTTTGGGGCTGCGTTGTTTCTGTTGTCATGCGTAAGCTTCCTGTTGCACTGCTGATTGGTTCGTTGCCATTCGCTGCATTCGCGCTTTCTGATTCAGACCTGTTCAATCTTGTTCAGCCTTTAATATTCGAGTACCGGGTAACCCATGCTTGCCCCTGTCATTCTGAGCGAAGCCGAAGAATCTGCGTTTCGTTCCATCGCGACTGGAGCGGGAGACCTCAATCAGCGCCGGTCACCCGGTTTACTTCATCCAATTCCAGGCAGGGAAAGTTTCCCTCAGCGGCCATCATCGCGCGCGAAGATCACGCCAACCGCTCCCAGCCAAATCTACGCCAACCCCCGAGTGCAAATCTGGATCATTCTAAGGCGCTCAAGCACTATTACAGATTCCAGCCGGTCTCTGCAATCTTCAAAAACCTGTCGCTCCCGCTCGCGCTGCTTGTTCAGCCTCCGCGGCACGGATTGACCTGTGTGTGACCTCTGTGAAAATGCTCTCCGGCAGCCACGCGCACATGAGCCTCAATAAAAAGCTCCATCCGGTTGTCAGGATCGTGACGATGCGGCCAGCGCCCTTCTCAGGTGATGCCTTTCCTACGAAAACTTTGCCGCTCGCAGAATCTCAGTGAATGAACTGCCCGGCGAAGTTTCCTTGCTCGGCGGCGAGCTTGCTCTGCCCCTTTCGGGTGGCCCGCGTCAGCCGCTTGATAGGCAACTCTCATACTACAGTGAACTCATTCGGCTGGCAAGTGAACTTTCGGGCTCTCAGGTATCCAGTTCAAACTTGCGTACCGTGTTCAAAAGCCGAAATTCAAAACTCCCCAAACGCAAGAAACGCCACTCAAAAAGAGTGGCGTTTCACTGTCTTGCGCTTGTCACTGGCCTCCCAAAAAGTTTGTGGCCGGCAGTTTTTACTGCCATACCTCATTTCGCCTTCCCGGCCGGTCTGCCTCTATTCAAGGGCCGCTGCATTGGCGGCTGCTCTTGCCGGGTAGCTTGTCTTCTTTGGGCTGGTCAGTAACCTTCCAGCGCCGGTACATCACTGGCACCCTACATATAGCAATCGAGGGGCCAGTTGCACAATTGTTTCATTTCAATAACTTGCGGGGGATATGAATGAACAACTATCCTCGATTTTGGAGGTTACATGCCCGGTTTCTCCCAAAAATCATAAAAGTTAACCTCACCGCTGGCACTGAGGACAGTAATGCGTCCCCCGTCCAGCCAGCACCACACGCCTTATCGGCATCTGGCAGCGGAGGCAGGGAAGCCCAGTGCGCTGGTATACGCAATGCTCCAGTTGGAAGAAGCCGCGCTCCCCCTCGGCGTCCACATAATCGCTCACTGAAGACCCCCCCAGCCGAATCGCGTCTCTAAGAACCTCGCCCAACGCCAGCCGCAGCCCTTCCAGTTCCGTACGTGTCAGCCGTCCCGCCAGCCGCCGTGGTCGAATGCCGGCACGAAACAAGCTCTCATCGGCGTAGATGTTGCCCACCCCTGCAAGCAATTTCTGGTTCAAAAGCGCCGCCTTGATTGCCAGCCGCCGTCCATGAAAAAGCTGCGCAAACTCCGTCGCCGTTACACTCAAAGGATCGGCGCCCGGAGCCAGGAAGCCCGTATTCCTGCTCAGTTCGCGAAACTCCAGCCGGCCAAATCGTCGCGGGTCCACAAAGCGCAATTCCAACCCGCTCGCAAGGCTCAGCCGCGCATGAGTGTGCGGCGCAACAGAAGCATCGGGGGTGGTCACCAGCAATCTCCCTGTCATCCCCAGATGCACAATCCATTGAGCGCTCGGCGCGCCGTCCCGTTCGGTCACACCAGCGTCCGGGTGCCCCACCCTCGCCGCGTCTTTGTTTTTGCGGTTTCGGGGTCCCCGGCGAGCGATTTCTGCTTGCCGGGGTGATCTAGGGTGGGACTGCACACACTCCTCCGCCGTCCCCAGTTCGCACACAATATGTTTTCCCGCGCGATGAACGGTCAAAATCGTCCGTCCCTCCAAGCCTCTGGCCTGGCGCGTTGCGGGCGTCTTGAAAGGTTCGCGCTTCCCCCCGAACCAGACTTCTAGAATGCGGTCTCCGCGCACGCGCAGGTTTACTCCGCGCGCAATCGTCTCGACCTCGGGCAGCTCAGGCATCGGTCTATTGTATGTGGATTTCGTCTCGCCGCGAAGTGGATGCTCTCCAGCTCCTACTTGCGATCGCCTGGTTCGCGTACGCGGCTGGCCTCAAAGCTCACTATCTTCCACTTCCCTTGTGCGTTGCGCACATAGACGCGGGTGTATCGAAAGGTCCCCGAGAAGTCTCCCATGGCGTTGGTGCCGCTCACGTCAGCCTGCGAAGTCACCAGTGCGGTCGTCCCGTAAAATCGCACGCGACGATCTGTAACCTCAAGCGAGGAAACGCGCGTCGCGCCGCTGCGCAAGTTCGCCAGCGCCTGTTCCTTGGTCTGCAAGGTCCCATTCGGGGTGATGGCCATGTAGTCTTCGGCCAGCAGGGAGTTCATGGTGGCAATGTCCGCCTTCAGAACTGCATTCCGCCACGCCTCTTCCAGTTGGTCGATCTCGCGCCGGCTCTCGTGCCGCTCGCCTTTGTGCATTGCCTCGGGCTGCTGCGCGGCAAAAACCACTGGCGCACACACGCCGAGCGCCAGAAGAAGCAACAGTGCGTACGGCCTGCGACGGTGGAGGAGCTGGGAGGGGTGGATCGAGGCTGCGTGCATATGCGTAACGGATGGTAGCTCCGCAAGGGGGCGCCGGTCAAACAATTTCAGGAAGCTGTGCACAAACCCGCCTCCAGGCGCCTTGCTCCGCGCCAACCTCGTGCAGCTCTTGGCTGTTAGACTCCGCCGGAATCTCAAACGAGAGCAACCAGCGTCTCCACGCTCCGCTCGCGCATCTTTTGGGAGAGCACTTCCACGGAATAGCGCTTGAAGTGCTCCGACTCGCGGTGCGCCTTCAGGGCATCCTCGTCCCGGTACTGCTCATAAATGAAAACCGTTTCCGGTTCGCCCTCCACATGGTGTGGAATGTAGCTGACGCATCCCGGCTCCTGGCGCGAGGCCTCCGCTAACAATCGCAGCGTTTCTGCCACGTCGTCGCGATCTTCCGGAGCAAATTGCAGCCGTACGGTAAAGGTGATCAATGTGCCGGCCTCCTTTTGCGTCCTGAACTAACCGTCTTATGGCCGCGGCTCAGTTTGAAGGGTACGGGCTTCAGCCCGTA
>JBAPYY010000310.1:0-2621 GCA_049284975.1 Occallatibacter sp. | reverse complement strand
AAGTAACCGATTGCTGGGCACCGGAAATCCGGTTAGAGGCTCTTTGTTTTTTTGGCCTGAACCTTCTGGTCGAACGCAAGCGACCGCCTATCCGCGTTGCGACATGCATTAGTGGTTTCTCCGTGACCAACCAGGACACGGACCGCCAGATCGTGCAGGAGATTTTTTGCGGCCATGCCTGTACCGGAATGGACAAAGTCTTCACTCGACATCGAGTCTTCATTCAAACACTAGCCTGAATAATTCACGAAAGAACTAGGCAAAAAAGAAAGGATGCTCTAAAAGGAATGATGAACACTGGGTTAGCAGACCCAGCATTCCCTTTCGGAGCATCCATCACTTGATACAAAGTGTTTTACCACAACTGGCCTTCTCCTTCTACCGTCATCAACCCATCCGCGCCGATTTTTCCGGCGGCCAGATTACCAGTGACGCCGGTCTGTTGCCGTTGCGAGCTTTCGATCAGCGCCATCATCTGACCCGTGATTGGGCTGCTGGCCTAAGCGATCCGCGACAGAACGACCGCCTGCGGCATGATTCGCTGGCCTTGCTGCGGCAACGCATCTACCAGATCGTGGCCGGATATGAAGACGCCAACGATGCCGATCGTTTGCGGCACGATCCCATGTTGCAGATCGTGGCCGATCACAAGTTAGGCGACGCGCTCGGTTCGCAGCCCACGCTCAGTCGCTGGGAGAACGCCCCTTGCGCTCGCGATCTAGTGCATGCCAACGACCTGTTGTGCCAGCAGTTCATCCGCGTGTGTGGCGACCAGGTCCGCCAGCGGGGCGAGATTCTTCTCGACATCGACTCCACCGACGATCCCACTCACGGTCAGCAGCAACTCAGCTTCTTCAACGGTGGTTATGGCCAGCACATGTATCACCCCATGCTGATCTTCGAGCGTCACACCGGATGTCTGCTGGCCGCGCGCTTGCGTCCGGGAAATGCCTCCAGCCATGCTCGCATCGTGCCCATGCTGCTGCGCTTGGTACCGCGCTTGCAGGCTGCCTTTCCCGGGGTAAAGATCAAGCTGCGCGGCGATGCCGGCTTTGCTCTGCCCCTGCTCTACCAGTTCTGCGAGTTCTTCGATATCACCTATGCTCTCGGCATCCCCGCCAACTGCGTCTTCAAGCGCCGCGCCCAACCACGGCAAAAGCAGTTGCAACGGCGCTATCGCCGCACCCAATTACCCCAGCGCAGCTTTTCCAGCTTCCGCCACCGCGCCCGCAGTTGGCCGCGCCAACGCCGTATCTGTTACAAGGCCGAGCATACCGTCGCCGGAACCAATCTGCGCTTCCTGATCACCAACTGCGACGGACCTGCCTCCGAGATCTTCGCTTTCTACAACGATCGCGGAGAGTGCGAAAATCGCATCGAAGAATTCAAAAACGGCTTTCGCGCCGATCGCTTGAGCTGCCATCGTTTTCTGGCTAACGCTTTTCGCCTGTTCTTGCACGCTGCCGCTTATAACCTGGTTAACTTCTTTCGTCTGCAGTTGCCGCTGCCTTGGCGTTCGGCCCAGATCGAAACCTTGCGCGCCAAGCTCTTCAAACTCGGCGCTCGCGTTCGCCAGACTGCCCGCTGTATTCGCTTTCACCTCGCCACCGGCTGGCCCTTCCAGAACCTATTCCGCGATGTAGCTTTCGCCGTGAACAGCACTTGATCCCTCTGCCTGCCCCGAACTCGGCCTTCCACTGACTATCCTGCGGAGCCTTGTCCCAAAAACTAACCCAGCCACCTCACCAGCAACCTATCGCTGATCCCGCTCCTCCCTTTACACCCTATCCTTCGATCTCCTCGACCGAATCTCATTTCCGCCGCGAAACCTCAGACGTTATGAATTAAGTAGGTTAGCCGTCTGCGGATCTTTGGCGGGTTGCGTGCAATATTGCAGCCAGCAAATAGCGCAAAGCTGATTTCAAGGGAAGTGTGTTTCTATGTGGAAGCTGACAAAAGTTGTCGATCGCGCCTGGGTGACCTTTCGCATGAGCGGGCATTTGGAAGCAACACACTTAGTCGAGATCCAAAAGGCGCTGGCGGAGGAAGGGATGGACGAGAACGTCGTCCTCGATTTAAGCGAGGTGACGGTGATCGCTCAGGAGGCAATAAGATTCCTTGCTCATTTCGAAGTGAATCGCATTGAACAGTGTAAATGTCCGGCTTATATACGCCAGTGGATTGCGCAGGAAAGAAGAGCGATGAAGCGCCGGGACCAATCAGAACCCACCGGCTAAGTACGTGGATGACACGATTTCCCCGGAGTGTTGCGGGAATCGGAGCGAGAAGCTAGTGAAACTCAGAACACATCTTCAGCGTCGGTTGTTGGTTGTGGGGTTCGCGTTGCTGGCATTCTATGCGGCAGCAAAACTCCATGAACTAATCCTGTCCCGCGCGGGAATGCGTCATTTTGAGGATCAAAACTCGACGAGGCTCAACCAGCGCGCCGAAGAAAAACGCGTTGTGCATACGCCGACAACTCCTCCCGATTTCGTATTGTGGTCGGAACAACGCATTCACCAGTATGCCGAAAGCTTAAGCAAACATGTTTCGTCGCCGCTCGCAGTAATCCGTATCGACAGAGTTCACGTGGAGGCCCCGGTGCTGGAAGGTACCGACGA
>JBAPYY010000309.1:0-2233 GCA_049284975.1 Occallatibacter sp. | reverse complement strand
CGCTGGACAGGTTGATCGTCCAGAAGCGGATCGAATTCCAAGCGAATTCCTTCTGTGCCGCCAAACAAGAAAGAGAACTCCTTTAACGGCCGTGACATCCCAACTCCCGTAGCTTTAATGTAAGCCTCCTTCAGAGTCCATAGTGATAAGGCGCGGTCCAATTTCTCCTGGCCGTGTAAGGCCTCAAGCTGGACCAGTTCCTGCGGAGAAAACACCGTGGGAGCAAGCGTGGCAATCTTTTCAGCGTGTTCGTAGGGTTCCGCATCTGCGCCGACCTCAAACCCACGGGCAATCAAACAAATCACGAGGCTAGGAGAATTCGACAAATTGAAGCGCAAGCCGCAATCGGGGTCGACTCTTGGTTTGCCGTGGGCACTGGTTTGAAAACGCCATGCTTCAACGGCAGTCGGATGCCAGTGGGATAGTGCCGTGCGCACAAGGACGCGAGTGGTAAGATATTCGCGGCGATGATGGTCAAACCGAAATCTCTGCCAGCGTTCACGCTCGTCTTCACTCAAAATTGACATGCATTCGTGGGCAGCGGCCGCAGTTAAGGCATCCTCCGGGTACGCGCACCACAAGTGGAGAGATTCATTGTCTGAGTGAGAAAACGTGTGGTCAGGCGGCATCAGTTCGCCAACCTCCATAACATCCTTGATAACTCCGAGTCATAATTAGACGGCGCTTCTGGCTAAGTTCACCTACCTAAAACTCTACTGCCATCCGCCGCCCAGAGCAATGTACAGGGTGATGGTATTGGTAAGTTCTTCGCGCCGGATTTGCACGAGGAGGATCTGAGCGTCGAGCAGTTGGCGTTCGGAATCCAGGTATTCCAGATAGCTGGAAAATCCACCGCGATAACGGAGATCGGCAAGCTCCGTTGCTTGCCGGAGACTCTCGGCGAGGCTCTCTTGTTGATGTTGCAACTCGGCAAGTTTTCGATCCGCAACCAGGGAGTCTGCAACTTCGCGAAAGGCCTCTTGCACGGTCTTTCGGTAAAGAAGTTCAGATTGCTGCTGCTGCGCGTTGGCTCCCAGCACGCCGGCACGGATGCTGCCCGCGTTGAAAATAGGCATACTCACTGCAGGGCCGACCGCCCACATACCACTGAGACCGCTGACCAGACTGTGTAGGGCGGAGCTTTCAAACCCGGCCGATGATGTTAGCGAGATTGTCGGGAAGTAAGCTGCCTTAGCCACTGCCACGAGGGCGTGACTCGAAATAAGTTGCTGCTCTGCCTCGCGGATATCGGGTCGACGGTCGAGCAACGCAGATGGCAAGCCGGCACGGAGCGTGGGAGCCTGCTGTTCTCCCAGCGACAGGCGGTCGCGAACGATTGGTCCTGGATTTCGACCAAGCAGGATGTCGAGTTCGTCCTCGGTTTGCTCGATCTGAAGTTCCAAGCCCGTGAGCGCCGTGCGGGCACTCTCCACGAGCACCTCGGCCTGGCGCAGATCCAATTCTGAGGAATAGCCGTTATCTACACGAAGCTGAACCAGCGCAAGTGAATCTTCGCGGATTTGAAGAGCATGGCGGGTGATGTCGACTTCCTGATCGAGGTCCTGCAATAGGAAATAGTTGCTCGCGACGTTGCTCACGAGTGTTTGCAGAACCACGCGCCGCGCTTGCTCGCTCGAAAGCAGTTGGGCTCGGGCAGACGAGGTCATGTTCCGGATTTGTCCCCACAAATCGAGTTGCCACCCGGCGCTCACAGCCAGGCTTGTTTCGCTTGTATCGAGGGCCAGGAGTCGTGAATTGCTATAGCTCCCTTGTGCATTGACTAATGGAAAAAGGGCGGAGCGTGTGACAGTAAGTTGAGCGCGAGCCTGCAAGACGCGTGCAGCGGCGATTTGCACGTCGAAGTTATGCGTGATCGCTTCCTGGATCAGTTTCGAGAGTTCCTCGTCGTGGATCAGGTCCTGCCATCGGAGTTCGCCAAGACTCGCCGCGCTCGCGTTCGAAGCTGGAGATTCGATGCTATCTCCTCGATAACTCGGTGGAATGGGAACATCGGGTCGCCGATAGCGGGCCCCTGCGCAACCGCCGAGTAGCACGGCCCCGAGAACCAGCATGACCGTCGCCGCCGTAGCTTGTGCGGTGCGAATGGATAGCCCATCAGAGAAAAATCGCGAGAGCCGTTTGATGAATGAACAAGAGTGCATCACCGATTCTCCTGGGCCGCCCTGGTACTCACTCGCTGTCCAGGATGTACTGTCGTCACTCCACTTACGAT
>JBAPYY010000308.1:0-7861 GCA_049284975.1 Occallatibacter sp. | reverse complement strand
GGCCTGGCGGCAGAAAAGAGCGATGGTCGGGGTTGCGCAGCTGGACGCATCAGCTCTTGTTTCCTATTTCCCTATTCCCTATTCCCTGTCTTCTTCACCCTGCGACAGTCAATTCCTCTTCCAGTTGCTGTTTCCGGTAGAGGCCGGCATAGTAGCCATCGAGAGCAAGCAATTCGTCATGCCGGCCCAACTCTACGATCCTGCCACTGTCGAGCACCGCAATCTGGTCGGCGTTGCGGACGGTAGATACGCGATGGGAAATCAGGATAGTGGTTGCGCCTTCCGTGTAACGTTCGAGCCCGTTCAGAATGCGCTCTTCCGTGTAGGTGTCCACGCTCGATAGCGCGTCGTCGAGAATAAGGATTGCTGGTCGCCTTAGTAATGCCCTCGCAATGGCCGCGCGCTGTTTTTGCCCGCCGGAGAGCGTGACGCCGCGCTCGCCCACCATGGTTTCAAAGCCCTGCGGAAATTCTTCGAACTCCTGACGAATATGCGCCGCAGTGGCCGCTTCGAGCAATTCTTCCGCGCTGGCGTAGGGAGCTCCAAACGCAAGGTTCTCCCGAATCGTCGCGCTGAAAAGAAAAGTTTCTTGCGGCACCATGCCGATGTTGCGCCTCAGCACGGCCAGTGGATAGTCGCGTACTCCGCGGCCGTCGATCAAAAGCGAGCCTTCATGAGCTTCATAGAGCCGCGTGATGAGGTTAACCAGCGTAGACTTGCCGCAACCTGTGGGACCTACAATGGCGAGGCTGGAGCCTGCGGGAATCTTGAGCGAGATGCCTCGCAGCACACCCGAATCGCTGGGTGCTTCGTCGTAGCTGAAATTCAAATTACGAAATTCGATTTCGCCTTGGAGCACGGTGTCGAGTTCAATTGCGGGGTCGGCGTTGCTGTCGTCGATTACAGGCTCGGCACGGAGCAACTCGTCGATACGCTTTACTGAGGCGGTGCCGCGCTGGAAGATGTTCACCACCCAGCCAACAGCGATGATGGGCCAGGTCAACAGGACCATATAGGTGTTGAAAGCCACAAATTGCCCCACGCTGATGCGATGTGAGATCACCAGATGGCCGCCTGCCAGCAGGGTAATAATCATGGCGACCCCCAGAATGAATTCGAGCGTGGGCCACAGCATGCCCATGAGTTGAACCAGCTTGAGCGAGCGGGCGATGTATTGGCGGTTGAGCCGCTCAAAAAGCCCTATCTGGGATTCTTCGCGGGCGAAGGCTCGCACCAGCCTGGCGCCGGAATAGTTTTCCTGGGTTTGCGATGAAATATCCGAAAAACTGGCCTGGATGCGCTCGAAGCGGTCATGAATCCTGCTTCCGAAGTACTGCACCAGCACACTGGCCAGGGGCATGGGCGCAAACGCAACCAGCGTAAGCCAGGGGCTGATGTTCACCAGGAAAACCAGGGCGAATACGGTGAAGAAAAGCGTGTTGGCACTGTACATGAGGGCCGGGCCAAGCAGATTCCGAACAGCATTCAGGTCGTTGGTCAGCCGGGCCATGATGTCGCCCGTGCGATAGCGCTGATAGAAGCCGGAGTCCTGCTCTTCCAACTTCTTGAAGAGGTCGCTGCGCAGGTCGTATTCGATTTCTCGCGAGATGCCTATGAGAATCCAGCGCTGGGAGTAAAGCAAGACGCCTTTGACTAAAGCGATGGCGATCAAAAGTCCTGCGAAGAGAAGAATTCTCTGGCGGCTGATCCCGTGCCCCATCTCGTCAATAGCTCTCCGGATGACTTGGGGAAAAAGCACCCAGACGCCGTTGGAGCAGATACAAGAGAGTGTGCCCCACAGATATCCCCAGCGGTAGCGGCGCATGTAAACGTAGAGGGGAGCAAGATCACGAAACATAGTTTTATTGTACGGGGACGGGCGAGCGGCATGAAGGGCCGGCCGCGCAGGAGTATACAAAAGGCTTAGGTACGAACTTAGGTTGGTGTTCTCAGAAGCAGATAGCCGCCCACCAATCCGAAAATGAGATCCGAGGACCACGCCGCCAGGGCTGCGGGCAGGTAGTTCACGTCGCCCAGCGCACCAAACAAGCCATTAATTACGAAGTAACAAAGTGCTACGCCGATGGCTACCGCGATGCCAGTGAGTGAGCCGCGGCGGCCCATGGAAAGCGCAAAAGGAATGGCCAGCACCGCCATAATGACGGCGACCAGCGGGTAGGCAATCTTCTGCCAGAGTTGGACACGCAGGCGCATGGTGTCAAAGCCGCTTTGGCTTAGGTCGCTGATGTAGTGATCAAGCTGGCCGAAGTTCATCTCCTGCGCTTGCAGGCTTTCCTTTTTGAAATAGTCAGGGACCTCGTGAATCTCGGGAAAAGAGGTCCGCTGAAACTGGCGATACTCCTGAACGTTGGCGCCGGCGATGTCGCGCTGCCAGCCATTGAGGAACCGCCAAGTGCTCGTCTCACCATCCCAGACAGCGCGAGCCGCAAAGATGCGTCGTGAGAGTGCAAATGTAGAGGGGTTGAATTCAAAGAGCGAGAGGTTGGCGAACTCATTGCGTTCAGGATCAAAAAACTGGTAATAAAAAATGCGGTCGGGCTCGCCGGGATGCGGCTGGCCGAAAATCCAGTTCTGTTCGGGACGCAGGACGGTTTGCGCCGGTTTGCCCTTGATGATGTTGCGCAGAGCCTCCTGCCTGCGGTTAGCTTGAGGCAGGTAATACTGGTCGAAAAGGAAGAGGCTGACTGACAGAATCGCGGCAATGGAGACGATAGGAATCACCAGCCGGTAAAGGCTGACTCCGCAGGCTTTCATGGCAATGATCTCGGAGTTGCGGTTGAGCACGCCAAAGGTGACCAGCACGGCGATCAACACGGCCAGCGGGGTGATCTGGTAGAGCATGCTGGGGGTGAGGTTAATCAGATACTCGCTGACCGTATACCAGCCAATGTCGTGGCTGAGAATGTCCTTCAGCAAATCGAAAACGGTGAAGACAAGAATGAGCGTAACAAAGCCGGCAAGCACCAGGGCAAAGATAACGAGGAACTCGCGCACCACATATTTATCCAGGATGCGCGGGAATACATTTCGAGCCTTGATGCGCCGGGGACGCGACTGAAATTTGCTCAGCAATGCGGTTAGCGAGATGCCAACGGACTTGTCCGGCACGTTGGTTGCGGACCTTTGGAAGCGGGATGCCCACGTAGAGATTGCATTCAGAACGTGGCCTCCTGAGGCCATCTGCCACAGCAGAAATACGCCGCCGGTAGCGAAGAGAATATTGGCCATCCATACAGCAAGAAACGCGGAAATCCAGTCTTGCCTACCCAGGGCTATTCCGATGAGTGAAAGCGAATAATAGACAACGACCAGCGCAAGGGTAGCTACCCAGGCGGTGCTCTTGCCACCGCGCCGCGATGTCACGCCCAGGGGAACAGCGACCAGCATCAGCACCAGACAAGCAGCCGGATAAGCGAATCGCTTGTGCAGCTCTATTTGGAAGCGTTTGCCATCCGGGCCGGAGGTATGAGCCCGCAGCTCGCCCATAGGCAATGCGTAGATGGCCGTGTCCATGCGCCCCAGGTGCGCTTCGTTCTGTTGACTGGCCGCCAGAGGCATATCGGTGAAATCAAAGGTAGAAATGTTGTACTGTTCCGGCTGCCCGGCCACTGTTTCGTGGCGCGCACCGTTCCGCAGCCGCATAAGCAGTTCCTGGCTTGAATCGTTAGCCACGGTGGCCGAGGCGGCTGTGGTGACCAGGGGCGTGGTGGGATCAGTGGTGTCGGCCATGAAGACCTGGCGCCAGTTGGCCGCGCCTGCACCCGCGCGCACATCCTGCACGTAGAGAACGAAATTGTGAAAATCCTCGTCGAAGACGCGTGGCTCAATCTCGTAAGAGGCCTGCATGGCAAGCGCCTTGTCCATGGTCAGAATGGCCTGATTGGCACGCGGGGCCAGATAGAGCGAATTGGCCAGCCCGAGAAGCGTACCTGCAATGGCCACGATCGATGCCACACGCACAAAGTAGCCGATGCCCAGTCCGGAGGCACGCATGGCGATGATTTCACTGTCGGCTGCCAGGCGGCTCAACCCCAGAAGCACCCCCACCAGCACCGCCATGGGAATGGTAATCATGAAAAAGTTGGGCATCATGAAGAGAATGACTTCCACGACGCTGACGAGAGTGGAGCTGTTGTGAACCACCATCTCCAGAATGCGGGGCAGCTCCTTCATAAAAAGAATGAAGGTGAAGATCACGCCTCCGATAAGGGCGTGGGAGAGAATTTCGCCGGAAATGTATCGGTTCAGAATGCGCACAAATGGGCTCTAAAGTTAGTTTATCGTGGCTGAGCGATTCGCGTGTCGGAGGGTTGCCAGCTTCTGAGGCGCAGGCTATTGGCCAGCACGCTAACGGAACTGAATGCCATGGCGGCCGCGGCTACCCAGGGAGTGAGAAGAATGTGAAAGCTCGGGTAGAGCGCGCCCGCGGCCAATGGAATGCCGAGCAGATTGTAGCCTACGGCCCAGACCAAGTTCTGACGCATCACGCGCAGAGTGGAGCGGGCCAGATCAAGCGCCGCAGGAATAGCCGAAGGCCGAGCGCGCAACAGCAGCACGTCGCCGGCCTCCAGAGCCAGGTCGGCTCCCGTGCCCATGGCAATACCGGCGTCGGCCTGGGCAAGCGCGGCTGCGTCGTTGACGCCGTCGCCCACCATGGCCACGCGCAAGCCGCTCTTTTGAAGGGCGCGAATGCGGGCCAGCTTACCGGCGGGATTAAGCTCAGCTTCCAATTCAGCAATTCCCGCCTGTTCTGCGATGGGCGCGGCTGCGGCGGCCGAGTCGCCGGTCAGCATTATCACCCGCAGACCGGCGTGCCGTAGCGCGGAAACGGCGTTGGTCGCATCGCTGCGCAGTGCGTCACGGGCATCGAAGCAACCCGCCGACTCGCCATCCAGGGCCATCCACAGGCGTGTCACGCCCCACTCCGCTGGCGCAAATTCTTCCGGCAGCGGGACAGAATACTCTCTGAACAAAGCTTCGTTTCCTAGAAGACAGTCGCGCCCTTCCACCTTGGCGGTGAGTCCGCGGCCGGGCAGAACCTGTACATCTTCGGCCGGTTTCCAGACGAGCGCGCGAGCCCGAGCGGCGTCCACTACTGCATGGGCCAGCGGGTGATTTGAACGCTCCTCGGCCGCAGCAGCCAGGCGAAGCAAGTCGCTCTCCTTATTGCGCCCGACCGAATGAACTTCCTCCAACACCGGACGGCCTATCGTCAGCGTTCCGGTCTTGTCCAGCACGATCGCGTCCGACGGAGCCAAACGGGCAAGCCGTTCCAGCGCCTCGCCGCCTTTGAACAGGACGCCCAGTTGAGCGCCGCGTCCTACGGCCACTGTGAGCGCCGCGGGCACGGCCAACCCCATGGCGCACGGGCAGGCGATTACCAGCACTGCAACGGTCGAGGCAAGGGCCATTTGAAGAGAGTGAGTGGTGAGAAACCAGACCGTAAAGGTGAATGCGGCGAGGGCCAGAACGATGGGAACAAAGATTTGACTGGCGCGGTCGGCTAGCTGCTCCATGGGCGCGCGTGAACCCTGCGCTTGGGCTACCATTCGGCTGATCTGCGCGAGCATGGTAGCTTCGCCCAGAGATTCGGCACGGCAAACCACTGCGCCGTCATAATTCAGTGCCCCAGCCAGCACGCGTCCACCAGGCTCGCGGTCGAGCGGAGTAGACTCACCTGTCAGCATGGACTCGTCCACCGTCGTGCGACCTTCAAGGATTGTCGCATCCACCGGGAAGCGTTCGCCAGGCAACACCAAGACGTTGTCTCCGAGTTGAATTTCTTCCAGCGGGACGATGGCTTGTACGCCGTCTACAACGCGGCGTGCGGTCGCTGGCCTCAAGCGGGAGAGTGAGTCGAGCGCCGCCAGAGCGCGGCGCTTGGCGCGGCCTTCCAGCGATTTGCCCAGAAGAAGAAAGCCGAGGATCAGCAAGACCGCGTCAAAATAGACCTGCCGTTCTGCTGCGGGCCAGATGGTCGCATAAGCGGAGTAGATGAAGGCAACGCCAGTTCCTAGGCTCACCAGCGTGTTCATGTTGGTCGTCCCGTGGCGAAGGCCGCGCAGTGCGTTTGCGTAAATTCCACGTCCTGCCCAGACCATCAACACCGCGGTCACCGCCAGCAGAAACCAACGTAGCGCATCGGGCGGAATCTCATAGAACCATGGCAGCAAGCGCATCAGAACGTGATCCAGCGCGCCCATCTGGATCGTGAGCGGCATGGCCAGCAGCATGGCCGCCGCGCCGGCGATGAGAGTCACAATAGCTTTGCGGTCGGCGCCGGCTGCCAGTGCATCGGATGCGGATTGCACTGAGGTTGCATCCGCGCGCGGAAGCACGGCATCGTAACCCGCTTCGCGAATAGCCTCAATTAGTGCTTCAGGCGTGGCAATCCGCGGATCGTAGGCCACCTGCGCACGGTTGGCAATCAGGTCAACATGCGCGGATTCCACTCCCGCCGCAGAGCGCAGAGCCTCTTCCACATGATGTTGGCAAGAGGCGCAGGTCATCCCCAGGATCGGCAGTGTTAGGGACTCTTTGGCAAGTAGCGGCATCGTTATATCAGGCTTCCAGACGCGCCGTGAAGCCGACTTTTGCCAGCGCTGCAATGGCAAGATCAACGGGCGCCGGGTCCTGATTGAATGTGAGCCGCGCCGAGCCCACGCGCACCTCGTTCACCACTGCCCCCTCGACCGACCTGAGGGCTTCGGTGGCGCGCCCGACGCAGGCTCCGCAGTGCATTCCATCAATTTGAAGCTTTAATTCCGGCATTGCTCTCTCCTGTTTGTTTTGATGATACGCGGGATGAAAAAGGAGCGTTATCGTAGGATGAGATTGATATTTGGAGAAAGATGCAGCGAGAATTTCCATCGGCCCCGCTGGTAGGCGTGGGCGCAGTCGTCGTAGAGGATGGCCATGTATTGCTGGTCCGGCGTGGAACCGAACCGCTCAAAGGTCATTGGTCGTTGCCCGGTGGGGTGCTGGAACTGGGCGAATCGCTCAGCGACGGCGTGATTCGGGAAGTCAGGGAAGAGACGGGTCTTGTGGTCGAACCGGTGGAACTGATTGAGCTGCTCGACCGCATTCATAGAGATGGCGAGCGCGTTCGCTACCATTATGTGATTGCCGATTACCTGTGCCGCGTTAAGGCTGGCAAGCTGCTGGCTGCTTCTGATGCCGACGCGGTGAGGTGGGTGGAGCGAGCGGAATGGAATTCCCACAGCGCGATTCAGCTTGACCCTATCACTGTGCGAGTCATTGAGGCTGGATGGCAAAGGGCGCAAAAGCTGCGAAAGGAGATGAAAGAAGGCCGATGAAAGCGATAAGGAGGCTGTTATTGGTTGTGGGCGTCCTGGTGTTCATTGCCGGGATTTGCTTCTGGGAGCGGCCCGTCAGCTACTTCAATGAATCGATGTACCTGCGGGAGTGCCTTTCGGGCGTGGAGAATCACAAGGTTCAGGTTGCGGGCTATCGCCTGCATTATCTTGCCGAGGGACCAGCCAATGGGCCTGTGGTGGTGCTGGTGCATGGGCTAGGTGGTCGCGCCGAGGATTGGCGGGAGCTCGCGCCCCATTTCGCCAAGGCAGGTTACCGCGTTTATCTGCCCGATCTTCCCGGCTACGGGCGCAGCGAACAGCCCGCGGACTTTTCTTACTCAGTGCGCGACGAGGCCCATGTGGTGGTCGGATTTCTCGATGCGCTGGGGCTGAAGAAGGTGGACCTGGGTGGCTGGTCGATGGGCGGCTGGATTGTCCAACTAGTCGCCAGCGAGCATCTAGAGCGCGTCAATAAGCTAATGCTCTTCGACGCGGCAGGCATTGACGAGAAGCCGGACTGGGAT
>JBAPYY010000307.1:0-2638 GCA_049284975.1 Occallatibacter sp. | reverse complement strand
CGTGATCGATTCATTTTAAACGGACAAACAGTTCCCACGGAGCTCTGCCCAAGAATGCATTTGGTTAGATCCCCCCGGCCGCTGGATTGATGGGGTAGGAATGTTAAGGAAATGGTAATTGCCGGATTGCCGGTGATACAGGTGCTACCCGTAAACGTAAACCACGTCTGCTAGTGGTCGGTTATTCACTCGCTTCGGCTCGCCAGACCTCGGAGAATATCGAGCCGGTTTTCGGGGGCGCTCGGCGATAAGAAATCCGGAATGGTGTCCAGAGTCCGCCGGGGGCGACGGAGAAACTGAACCGGCCACTCGGTAATACGCAAATCCTTCACGTGGCGATATTCACCAGGCTTTGGCTCGTCGATATATTCGACCTGCCGAACAAGCGCGAGCGACTCTTCCGCGCCCTGAGTGTCCTCGGAAAATGCAGCGGCATCTTCGTATGTTGCGAAGGCATAGTAGTAGTCATTGCCATCTTCTTCATCTGGAGCGCCACGCTCAGGGTGGCACCAGACTCGATACTCTAAAACGTCGTCCCATACAAATCCCCCACCGGCCTTTGCCACCGCTGAGTAAGTTCCGACAAGGTCTGGATCTACGGCAGTGGGGTATCTCTGAGCGTTCATCGGTCCTATCTTCGCAGAAAGGTCGGGGGAATGACTAGTCAGCCTCACCAGTCTTCGCGAATTCTCTCGATTCCGGTCGTATTGTCGGCAATTCGGAAATTATCTTTCAGTTAACCCGGCCTGTCCCTTTGAAAGATTGGCAAAGCCTGCTGAAGGTCGGACCTTGGCCAAAAGGTGGCAGCTTTTGGGCAAAGCCAACTCAGGTGCTAAAGCCCATTTATTTTGCTGGCCTTGGCGGCACGACTGAAGTCGTGCCCTGACACAAAGCGGCTTCGCGAGACACGCTCGAAAACATCCTTCAGGGGCTAAAGCCCGCGTTAATTTTGCTGGCTTTATGCGGGGGTTGAAACCTCCGCCTCCCTCCGAACAGAGCTTTTTGCGCAGCGTGTTTATTCGGCCGATCAGCGCGCTACCTCGGCTTCCACTTCGTTACCGCGACTTCCACCTCATGGAGAGCGCAGCCAGTTTTTCATCCATGGTGGGCTCGGGCCTTGGGGCTGGCTCGTCTGGTTTCGCAGAGGGCTTTGTAGTAGGCCGTCCGGCGGGGCCAGACAATTGCTTAATGGAGAGCGCTAGGCGCTTGGCTTTCGTGTCCACGGCGAGCACCTTTACTTTGACGATCTGGCCGGTCTTGACGGCTTCGGACGGCTCTTTGATGAAGTGGTTGGAAAGTTCGCTGATGTGCACCAGCCCGTCCTGGTGGACGCCGATATCGACGAAGGCGCCAAACTTGGTCACGTTGGTCACTACGCCCTCGAGCACCATTCCCGCCTTGACGTCGGCGATCTCGCGCACGCTCTCGAGAAAACTGGGCGCGACGAATTTGTCTCTCGGATCGCGTCCCGGCTTCCGCAGTTCGGCAAGAATATCGTTGACCGTGTACGCGCCGGCAGACAGTTGACTGCGATCCACTTTCTCCAGCAATTGTGGTTCCTGAATGATGGCCTTCACGGTAGTTTTCAGAGAAGCGGCAATCTGCTCGACTACGGGATAAGACTCGGGATGAACGGCAGTCCCGTCCAGCGGATCGTCGCCATTGCGAATGCGCAGAAAGCCCGCCGCCTGCTCGAAGGTCTTGGGGCCGATGCCCGGCACTTCCAAGACCTGCATGCGCGAGCGGAAGCTACCCTTCTCGTTGCGGAAGCTGACAATGTTGAGCGCAGCGCGCTCCGTGATGCCGGCGACGAAACGCAGCAGTGTCCACGATGAAGTATTCAAGTCCACGCCAACCTTGTTGACGCAACTTTCGATTACTGTTTCCAGCGATTCCTGAAGCTGGCGCTGGTCAACATCGTGCTGGTACTGGCCCACGCCGATTGACTTAGGATCGACCTTGACTAACTCGGAGAGCGGGTCTTGCAGGCGGCGAGCAATGGAGATTGCGCCGCGCACAGTCAGGTCAAGATCGGGAAACTCCTGCCGCGCGACGGCGGAGGCGGAGTAGATGCTGGCGCCTGACTCACTGACAGTTGCCGAAAAAATTCCTTCGATCTTTTTATCCCGCAAAAACTCGCGCACAAACGCATCTGTCTCACGGGATGCGGTGCCGTTACCGATGGCGATGGCTCTCACGTTGTGCTTGCGCAGCAGCGCTTCGAGCTTGGGCGCTGCCTCGGCATTGCCGTGCTTGGATGTGTGCAGATAGAAAACATCGTGCGCGAGCAGCTTGCCTGTCTCATCAACGACCGCAACTTTGCAGCCGGTGCGCAAACCCGGATCGATGCCTAACACGGAGATTGGCCCGGCGGGCGGAGCCAGAAGCAAGTTATAAAGATTGTCGCGGAAGACGCGAATGGCCTCGGTGTCGGAGCGGCGCTTCAGCTCAAGTCGAATCTCACCTTGAATGGATGAGTTCAGCAATCGCTTCCACGCATCGTCAATGGCCATTTCGAGTTGGCGCGTCCAGTCGCCCGACTGCCGCAACACGTGCCGTTGAACAATCGAGAGGGCGCGCTCCGGCTGGACTTCGATGAGGAAGTAAAGAATATTTTCAGCTTCGCCGCGGCGTATGG
>JBAPYY010000306.1:0-5025 GCA_049284975.1 Occallatibacter sp. | reverse complement strand
CCCTCGGCATCTTTTGGCCATGTCTTCGGGTCCCAGTGATCGCCATTGAAGGTGGAAACCTCGTTGATTTTCACCTGGTTCATCAACTGGGCGAAATACTCCTTGAGCCAAGTCATGGCCAGCGCTGCATCCAATCCGCGTGCCGCTGTCCGGCCCAGGGTCGAGAAGAGTGCGGCCACAGGCACATTAAGCTTGCCCAGCGTGTCCTTCACCAGATCCTGCACGTCCGTGCGGCCGGAGGCAAAGGCGACCAGGAGTCTAGCCAACGGGCCGACCTCCATCGCGTCATCCTTCCAACGCGGAGTCTTCAGGAACGAATACTTCTCGTGGCCTTCGAGCGTATCGAATGGCGGCTTGGGTCCGGTGTAGTTGAGTTTGGTTTCGCCGGCCCAGGGATGGATGCCGACGTTGTCTCCGCCCTCGTAGCTGTACCAGGAGTGGGCGATGTATTCCTTGATCTCCTGGGAATCGCGCGCGTTGACCGGATGCACATGGCTGAGGTCGCGACCGAGCACCACGCCGCGCGGATACTTGAAGGACTCCGGCTGGCTGTAGCCCTTGGTGGGGAATTCGCCATAGCTGAGATAGTTGGTCAGTCCACCTCCCCAACTTGCCCAGTCCTTGTAAAAAGAGGCTACGGCAAGCAGATCGGGGATGTAGACCTCATTGATGAACTCATCCGCCTGGCTGATGAGCTTCGCGACCAGGTTGAGCCGCTCGGAGTTGATGGCAGCCACTTCGTTGATGTTGATGGAGCAGGGAACTCCGCCTACGAGATAATTCGGGTGTGGATTCTTGCCGCCGAAGACAGCGTGAATTTTGACGATTTCCTTCTGCCAGGACAACGCGTCCAAGTAATGAGCCACGGCAATGAGGTTAACCTCCGGCGGCAGCTTGTAGGACGGATGGCCCCAATAGCCGTTGGCGAAAATGCCCAAGCCGCTGGCTGCAAAAGCCTTGATCTTGTTCTGCACATCAGTGAAATATGCAGTGGTGTTTTTGTCCCACTTGGAGAACGATTGCGCCAATTCGGCGGCCTTCTTCGGGTCGGCCTTTAACGCGTTGACGATATCCACCCAGTCCAGCGCGTGCAAGTGATAGAAGTGAATCACGTGATCCTGGACGTATTGGGTGGTCATCATGATATTGCGGATAAGCTCGGCGGTGGGCGGAACGGTGATTCCCAACGCGTCTTCCACTGCACGCACGCTGGTGAGCGCATGCACGGTAGTGCAGACGCCGCAGACGCGTTCGGTGATGGCCCAGGCGTCGCGAGGATCGCGGCCGATGAGAATCTTCTCCAGGCCGCGCACCATGGTGCCTGCGCTGAATGCGTCGGTGATGACGCCGTTCTCCACCACTGCCTCAATGCGCAGGTGGCCTTCAATACGAGTGATCGGGTCGACGACAATGCGTGTCATAGGCTCTTAGGACTCCTTCTCATCTTCAGCGTGGACTTCCGCAATCACGCTCCGTTTGCGAATGTTGGTTACCACTACGTGAGCCGCAACTCCGGCCAGAGTGGCCGCTCCCAACACCGTGCCAACCGTGTCTGCCGTGCTCTCGACGCCGAAGCCGGGGAAAGATGGCAGATGGTTATAAAGCGGGCCATTATCCCAGAAGCCTTCCTCGCTGCAACCGATGCAGCCGTGACCTGACTGGATGGGATAGCTGGTTCCTTCGTTCCACTTGACCACCGAGCACGCGTTGTAAGTGACAGGTCCCTTGCATCCCATCTTGTAAAGGCAATAGCCCTTGCGGGCGCCGTCGTCGTCCCACGACTCGACGAATAGGCCGGCGTCGTAGTTGGCACGGCGGTAGCAGGTGTCGTGAACGCGGCGTCCGTAGAACTCCTTGGGCCGGCCCTGACTGTCGAGCGCGGGAAGCTGCCCCGACACGAGGAGGTGGGTAACCACTCCCATCATGACGTCGGCGATGGGCGGGCAACCGGGAACGTTGATTACGGGCTTGTCTACGAGCTTGTGAATTGGTGTGGCTCCCGTAGGATTGGGCTTGGCCGCCTGGACGCATCCGTTGGCCGCGCAACTGCCCCACGCCACCACAGCAGCCGCATCCTTGGCCACAGTCTGCAGGATCGATTCGGCAGTTTTGCCGCCGATCATGCAGTAGACGCCATCCTCTTTAGTGGGCACGGCGCCTTCGACCAGCACAATGTACTTGCCCTTGTTTTTCTCGATTGTGTCGGTAAGGCACTTTTCCGCTTGGAAACCGGAAGCTGCCATCAAGGTCTCTGTATAGTTGAGCGACAGGACGTCGAGCAGCACGTCGAGGACGACGGGGTGCGAAGCCCGGATAAAGGACTCGCTGCAGCAGGTGCACTCCTGGAAGTGAAGCCAGACTACAGCCGGTTTATCTTTCTTCTCGAAGGCCGAGACAACCTGAGCGACGCCGGATTGACCGAAGCCCGCCACCGTTGCTGCCGCAGCGCAGAATTGCAAAAAATCTCTGCGGCTGTAGCCCTTCTGCTGCATCGAATTCCAAATTGATTGACCCATGCCTACCTCGCTCGTGTGCAGGAACCGCTAGACCTCGGCGGCGATGGGAGTCATTTAGAAACCGCCGCCGATTCCTGATGGATTAATCGGAAGGTACCCAGAGGAAATAACGACTCGCTGTGAGCCACGTCACATGTGTTGTAAATCACTTTTGTGTTAAAGCGGTACGTACCAATAGTGAGCTGCGTCACTTTGTAAACCGAGCGGCCATGACGCTCCAGCGGCACAGATCTGTTTGCGGATGAATTTTTGGGAGACAAACGGCGTGCGTATGAATACATTGAATTTGGGGATAATTAAGGCAAAAGCGGAACAATTCAGCGAATTGCGGCGAAAATGGACGCTGAAAAACCCAAAAACGGCCTCACCGCGGCACAATTTACCGCAAATAGAAGCCACCCATAAATTAAGTAGTAGGGAATCGGGAGTAAAGAATAGGGAATGGAGAGCCCTCTGAGTCTTCGGCCTTCGGAGGGTCTGCCGGGAATGCAGGTTAAGGGACGCCAAGGCACTTCTGAGGGTCGGTGGGAGTGCACTCGAGCAAATCCAGAGAAGGTGTGTTCTTTTGAATATGGTGCAAGGTTGCCGCTCCTTGATGGTTCCACCCCAACGACGAAGACCTGTCGTCGGGGGCCCGGGGTAGTTGCGTCAACTTCGGTATTGTGGTTTCGGGATGCAGAATCTCAGGATTTGCTCGAGCTCCCACCCGGAAGAAAAAGGAGATGAACAATGAAATACATCTGTTTTGGCTACTACGACAAAGGCAAACTCGATGGCATGACTGAGAGCGACTGAAACGCGATGTTCGATAGATGCTTTGAATATGACGACCATCTTCGCGCAGGCGGGCACTGGGCTGGCGGAGAAGCGCTTCAGGGACCGGAGACTGCCCTGACCCTGTATTGGAAGAACGGCAAGGTGGCAACGACCGACGGTCCGTTCACGGAAACGAAGGAACAGCTCGGCGGCATTCTCGTGTTGAGGCGCGGGGCATGAATCATGCTGTACAGCTCATCGGCCAGCATCCGGCTCTGACTTATGGCAACACTTTCGAGATTCGGCCAGCCGCGGACATGTGGGAGATTATGAAAGCAAGTGAGCAGCGACTGCGAACGCACGCCGCGCGCTGAGAGCGAGCCGTTGGAAGAATCATCCTGCTTGTGGGAAGGGCTACGGGATTGCGTTTGCGGACGAACGCCGGTGGACCAGCCTGAATCAGCTACGAGTCAGGTGCTAAAACGTGCGTTGATTTTGCTTTTTTGCGGTACGACTGAAGTCGTGTCCTGCCACACGGCCAGGGTTTTCCGCAGCCGCGAACGTCGGTTGGTCGATCACACCGGACTCGTCGGCGGTATAATCTGACAAAATCTGCGCCAAAGAAAGATGGGATTCGAAATGGCAGAGACTGTCGGTTTGGTGTTGTCATTTTTGATAGCCGTAATCACGTTGCTCCTGGTTGCGGCCGTATTCGCGTCGTTCTACAGCATTGGGCCGACCCAAATTGGACTTGTACGAAAAAGATTTGGGAAGAAGCTGCCTGGCAACAATCCCGTGGCGTTTGCTGGAGAAGCCGGTTATCAGGCCGATCTTCTCATGCCGGGGGTACGCTTCAAGTTCAAGCTGTTCTCCAATGTGACCAAACACCCATGGGTGCAGGTGCCAGCAGGACAGATTGGCGTAGTTATTGCACAGGTGGGCAAGCCCACACCGATCGGTGCAAAGTCAGGCAGGTACGATGCAGCCTTCGGCAACTTCACAGATTTTCGTACATTTGTTGAGAAGGGCGGAGAGAAAGGTGTTCAAAGGCCTGTTCTTTCTCCTGGGACGTTGGCGCCGATTCATCCAGTGGCTTTCCTGGTCATCACAAAGCCGCAGGTATTCGGGGTACCAGTATCGGAGGAGTACAGGAATCTTGCAGACGCAAACAAGCTGAACTTCCAGGCCTTCGGTCTTGAGGCCTGGCAGCTTGATGTAACACGCATTGCGCCGAAGCCGACCGGTGAAAGCGGCAAGGTGATGGACATGATTGGGGTGGTCACCGCATTAGACGGTGAACCATTACCGGCGGGCGCGATTGCCAGCAGGCTGGGCGGATTCACAGACGTCAGTGTATTCGAAGGGAAAGCGGGCATCACTGATTTCGAGCTTATGGGGTTGATCCTTGGCAGCAAGAACGATCAGCATAATAACTATCAGGATTTCCAGAAGTTTCTGGAAGCCGGCGGTAAAATCGGCCTCCAGCATGACCCGCTGCTCTACGGCGCATACAACCTCAACCCGTTTCTGGTTCGTGTGGAGCAAGTGCCGATGCTGGTTGTGGAACAGGGGCAGGTTGCAGTTATTAAGGCCTATGTTGGGTTGCCCACACAGGATACATCCGGGGCTAGAGCATTTTAGTAATTAGTGTAGACTGTTCTTGGCGAGACTCTGCGGCGAACACAGACATGGGGAAACCCCTTGGAGATGATCTGCGCCGTAAGTTGCTTTTTGCCTACGACCAAGGCGAGGG
>JBAPYY010000305.1:0-9691 GCA_049284975.1 Occallatibacter sp. | reverse complement strand
CCGCGGCTTCCGCTTTCGCTGCTGCGGCCTGCGCATCTGCAGCGGCCTGCTGCGCCTGCTGCAACTGTGCGTTCTTCGTAGCCAAGTCGGTCTTCAGGCCGTTGATCTGACCCTGCAACTCCTGCTTGAGCGCCTGAATCTGCTCGGCAACTGTCGGCGCGGGATCCTTCGACATTTTGGTTGCCGCGTGTTTCTTCACGGGAGGTTTAGCTTCGCTTGTCTGTCCATAGGAAGCAACAACGCAGGCTGCCAGCATTGCTGCTGCAGCGATCTTGAGTCTGAAATTCATGGGGCCTCTCATTTTCCTTTCGAATAGGGTTCAATCGTGGCTGAGCTCGTCTTCACTATTGAGAGCTTTCAACTCTCGCACCCGAAAAACTTCAACATAAAAATTCTTCATACGACGGGCATGCGAGATGCGTGTAGCTGGCCGGAAAGTAACCTCGCGCAAGCGGAGCTTCCCCTGCCGGTTCCGTTTTCAACACTCGCAGATAAAGATGAAAATTTGAAGAAATCAGATGAATATTCGGCTAATTCACTGAATTTTAAAAATAATCCGTTGAAAGCAATGAGCGCCGTTCTTGTCTCTACCCGATCAGGAGGCATGAACCAACCGATTCGTTGCCGCGACCTTGCCATACCAAAGACCTGAATCCTTCACTGTCCGCTTCTGGTCACGGTAGTCCACATACGTGAGGCCGTAACGTTGTGTATAGCCGTCAGCCCATTCAAAGTTGTCCAACAGGCTCCACGCGTGAAAGGCCCTGACGTTGGCGCCATCTGCGATGGCACGCGCTAACTCCGCCAGTTCATCGCGGAATAAGTTGATACGGCGTGTGTCAGGAACGTGTCCGCCATCCTTCTCGTATGGAGCATCCAGATAGCCACATCCGCTCTCGGTAATCTCGATAATTGGATGGTTATACTCACGCGTGATCTGCATAACCAAGTCGTATATGCCGCTCGGCCATATCTCGAGACCTCCATCGGTTAAGGGCCCTTCGGTAGGCATCACGCCGCTGGTTTGAGTGTAGCGATCAGGGCCGCCGGCGGTGTCTTCGGTCTCCGTGGCGACGCTGCCATTACCGCTCGTATGAAATGCGCTGCCGGCATCCGACACTATGCGGCGCGTGTAGTAGTGAAAGCCGATCCAATCCAGAGGCACTTTCATGATCCGTTCATCGCCCGAACGGAAGCCCATGGTCTCGTACGGAATCTCACCCACAAATGCTTTAGGATAACGGCCGTGAATCGCAGTCTCAAGAAAGTAGATATTGTGCATGGTGTGATAGCGCGCTGTGGCGGCGCGATCCTGTTCGCTGCCGGTCTTTGGGTAAGCAGGAGCCATGCCATAGGCGCTGCCGACAGTGGCCTTTGACGATGCGGCTTTGATGGCTCTGAAGGCCTCGCCCTGCGCAAGGTTGACAGTGTGCGCCGCTCTCAGAAAGTCACTGTAATTCGCACGGCAAGGAGGGAAAGCGCCCACTCCATAACCAAGGTTCGTGAAAGTCCAGGGCATGTTGAATGGAGCCCAGACAGTAATACGATCGGCGAGATTCTTTGCGAGGATTCCCGCGTAATCTGCAAAGTATCCCGCCAGGTCGCGGTTGGGCCAGCCGCCGCGGTCTTCCAATGCCTGCGGCAGGTCCCAGTGGTACAGCGTGCAAAAGGGGCGTATACCGGCTTCGAGCAGAGTATCGACAAATCGGCTGTAATGATCGAGTCCCTTCTGGTTGGCAGGTCCGGTACCCGTAGACTGAATGCGTGGCCACGAAATCGAAAAACGGTAGCTCTTCTGGTTCAGGCTTTTAAGTATGGAAATATCCTGCGGATAAAGATGATATCCATCACAGGCAACGTCGCCCGTGGCGCCGCCTTTCACTTTGCCGACAGTGTGCGCAAAGCGGTCCCATATGGACTCGCCTTTTCCGTCTTCATTCCACGCACCCTCAACCTGATAAGAAGCCGTTGCCATGCCCCAGAGAAACCCATCAGGGAAACGCGCGCTCGAGACATTGATTGGCGGCCGTTCCGCCACAGATGAAGCAGACGGTTCGCCCAATGCAAACCGGTGTTGCGCAATCAGGGCGCCAGCGCCAACCGCAAATGAACTGGCAAGAAAGTCGCGGCGATCGATCATCTGAAACCTCCGTCGATTATCCCGAACGAGTTTCAATCGATTTCTTGACTGGAGTTATTGTATAAACATCAACCTCGAAACAGGCGGTCTGCACCGAATTAGGAACTTGTTGAAATAGACCAGCTCTGTGTCAGGGCACGACTTCACAGTTTGAGGAAAAAGCCGAAACTTAGTCGGCCTTGTGTCAGGGCACGACTTCAGTCGTGCCGCAGATGCAACAGAACAATGATGTGGTTCAGCCCCTGAGTGCAGATTCTCTGGCTCGAATTATATTTTCAGCAAGTTCTCGCAACAGCTGGTAAATCTATCTTCTATTAACATCGGAGATTCTTTTGAGTTACTCGTAATTTAGCTTCATTCCATCTTCAATTGAAGCAGGCTCCCATCCCTGCCGTATGAATAAGAATGCGGCAAGAATCGGAGCCTGTTTTGTTGATCTACTTTGCTGGTGGTTGAGGCGGTGTCGCCGGCGCAGCTGGAGTCGTAGAAGGAGCTGCCGGCTTTGGCGCTGCCGCCGGAGCCGGAGAAGCTGCGGGAGCAGGCGGCTTGGCAGCCGTGACTGGAGCCGCTGGTGCAGCAGGCATGGGCGGATGCGGAGACATGCCGGGCATCGAGTGCATGCCGCCGGTCATGCCTGGGTGCCCTGGCGGCATCACCAGGTCGCTCACGTCTACCAGCTCCACATCAAATATCAAATCTGACTTTGCCGGAATTCCCGGATGCGCAGCATCGGGACCGGGTCGCCCCTTCGCACCATAAGCCAGTTGCCACGGGATAAAGATGCGGCGTTTGCCCCCAATCCTCATGCCGGCAAATCCCTGGTCAAAGCCCGGAATTGCGCGGCCCATACCCTGAGGAAAGGTGATCGGCTGGGGAGGGCCCTGCTTGGGCTTGCCGTCGTCGCCCAACACGGGCTTGCCGTCCTTGCCGAGTTCCGGAGGGCGTGGATGGTCGTCGGTCGAGTCAAACTTGTGCCCATCGTCCGCGCGTCCGTTCGCGCCGAGCCAGCCGGTATACAGAACCTTGTACAACTTGTTCGGCTCAGCCTCTGCGCCTGTGCCGATCTTGAAATCCTGGCAGCGAAGCGAGAAGAGGGTCTTGTGAATACCCTTTACCACGGGCACGCCGGGGGGTAGCTTGTCAGCGGTTGCGGCGGGCTTTGCGGCCGCTGCTGCAGGCTTGGCGGCTGTTGTGGCAGGTTTCGCGGCGGTCGCCGATTTGGCGGGGGCCTGCGCGCTTGCGGCTGCGGTGCTGGCCGCTAACAACAAAATCAAAGCTGCGTGTCTCATGGCGTTATTTAACTCCGGGTCCTTCTTGTGGGAAGTCTATCAGGCGCTCCCGCACTGCTGCACCCAGCCAGCAAGCCAGCCAGCAGGGCGGTTCTTTGGGCCAGATGTTCCACAACAATAGATTCGTGTCGCGCGTGCGCGCCTTCGCCCACCGCGCCCATGCCGTCCAAAGTAGGAATTCCGAGGGCCGAAGTGAAGTTTCCGTCGGAGCCGCCGCCGCTCATGGCTTCTTCCAACTGAAAACCCAATTCGCCTGCAAGCGCCTTGGCTTGCTGATAGAGCTTTACAGTCCCGCGAGTTCGCACCATCGGCGGACGGTTGATGCCACCCGTTACTTTCAGCTTGCAGCGCTTGTCCACCGGCTTGAGCAACAGAAATTTCCTCTCCATGCGCGGGCCGTCGGCTTTGCTTGCGATGCGAATATCAACCTCTGCCCATGCCTCTGCGGCAATCACGTTGGTCTTCGTCCCGCCGCCCACAACGCCCACGCTCACCGTGATTCCACGCTTCAGGTCAGTCCATCCGCTCACCATTTCGATCACGCGAGCCAATTCGCGGATGGCGCTTGCACCTTTTTCGAAGTCCACCCCCGCGTGCGCGGCCACACCCGTTACCTCAATGCGAAAGTCGCCGGTGCCCTTGCGCGCGGTTTTGTAAGCCAGCCCCTGCGCCGGCTCCAGAACGAAGACCTGGCCGCACTCCCCCGCCACGCGCTCAATCACGGGCCGCGACGCAGGGCTGCCCACTTCCTCATCGCCCGTAAGCAGCAAGACGATTTCGCAATTCAACAGCCCCGCTTCAGTCAGCATCTCGACGGCGGTCAAGGCCATCGCCACGCCGGCCTTCATGTCCAGAGTGCCGGGCCCCCACAACCGGCCTTCACTCAAGCGGCAGGGCATGGTCTTCAGCGTGCCAAGCGGCCAAACCGTGTCCAGATGTCCCAGCAGCAGCGTTCGGCCTCCGGCGCCTGTTTTCGATTTTGTTCCAAAGCGCGCCTCCAGCAAGTTGCCAAAACCCTTTTGCCGATGAATCATTACGCGCCCACCCAGAGACTTGGCGCGAGCCGCTACCAAAGCAACGCAGCCGTCTACAGCAGATTTATCGTCGGAAGGCGACTCAGCCCGTACCAGTTGCTGAATCAGATCAAGCAGGGCAGGCTCCTTGCGCCGCGCGCCAGCAAGCAGCGCGCGCATTGGGACGGCAGAATCAGTAACTATAGTCATTTCAAAGCCTTTCAAGCTCGTTCCGGTGTTCCAAAACACCAGACTCCCTGATTCTACGACGGTTAACCATGGGTAGGCCGCGGGTTTCCGGTCAATAAATTGGCCTGCCTGTCGCAAAGTGTGGCAAAAATGCCACAGGACAGAGATAGCTTTTTGCGTCTACCCTGATGATTACGCGCGGTTTTTCGACCGCCGAAGAGGGACTTTCTGGCCAATCCCGCCCATCTGGAACAGACCATTGCCGCGCCCCTCGAATTCACCGGGATCGGGTTGCACTCCGGCGCCCCAGTCACTCTGCGCTTGCTGCCCGCCCCTGCCGGTTCGGGTATCGTCTTCCGCCGCACCGACCTCGACAACTTTGAGATTCCAGCCACCGGCCGCTACGTGGCCAAGGTCAGCTACGCCACCAGCCTAATGCGACAAGGCGTGCTGATTCAGACCACCGAGCATCTGCTTTCCTCGCTCATCGGCATGGGCGTTGACAACGTGATTGCGGAGTTGGACAACCTGGAACTGCCTATCCTCGACGGCAGCGCCCTGCCTTACGTTGAAGCTTTTCTGAGTGTGGGCATCCGCACCCAACGCCGCCGCCGCGAGACCATCCGCGTGCTAAGCCCGATCGAGGTGCGCGAGGGCAATAAGTTCATTGGTCTCTATCCCGGCCCCGGCTACAGCATCGAATACTCCATCGATTTTCCCGCGCCTGTGGGCCACCAGAGCGCCCTTATAGATTTGGCAGCTGAGACTTACGGTCAGCTCATCGCCCCGGCGCGCACCTTTGGCTACAAGGCCGACGAGCAAAAGCTGCGCGATATGGGGCTCATCCGTGGCGCAGGCCCTGAGAGCATCATCATTCTTGGTGCAACAGGCCCGGAAAACGGCCCGCTGCGCTCTCCCGACGAGTATGTGCGCCACAAAGTCCTTGACCTCATCGGCGATCTCGCTCTAGCCGGCCGCCGCATCGAGGGCCATGTCGTTGCCGAGCGCGCCGGCCATGCCATGCACTCTGCGCTGGTCTCGCGTCTCCTCAAAGACCGCTCAACCTGGGAGCTGGCTCATGTCCCGGTAGAGACAACTCCGTCTCAGGAGACAGCGCCAGCCGGAGCCGCTTCAGTTCTTCAAAACCCAGCCTTGATGAGCGCTTGAGACTGCGGAGACAGGGAACTCAAAGACAAGACAATCCAACAAAACAGGGTGCCCCATCATTGCGACTTTTTTCTGTCGCAAGGGTGGGATAACTAGTCGATTGAGGGCCCATTCCCCTCAAAACAAAATGCACATCGGCTCGGCGGCCGCAATGTTCTTGCCTTCCGCAGCCAGCACGCCCGTCTCGGTATTCCGCGCAAAAACACTGATCTGATTCGAGCTTTGATTGGCCACCAGCATCCAGCGCTCTGTCGGGTCCAGCACAAAGTTCCTCGGAATCTTTCCGCCGCAGTCGAAGCGCCCTTCCCGCGTCATGCTGCCGCTCTTCTCATCGGCACGGAAAAAGTAAATCGAGTTATCGCCTCGATTCGCAAAGTACACACACTTTCCATCCTTTGAAATCACCGTGTCGCAGGCGTGCGTGTCGCCCTTGTAACTGGCGGGCAACAACTCGATGCGCGTCACCAGCGTCAGGCTTCCGTCCGCCTTCGACCACTCCAGCACATCCACGGTCGAATCCAGTTCGTTAATCGAGTAAGCCGTATGTCCGTTGGGATGAAAGTGCAGCGTCCTCGGCCCCGCGCCGGGTTTTGCTTTGTAACTTCCCGCCGCGGTCAGCGCCGCTGTCTCCGTGTTCAACCTATAAATATGGATGCAGTCTTCGCCCAGATCGTTGATATACGCATATCGGTTATCCGGCGAGAACGAAGCAAAATGTGCATGAGCGCTCTGTTGCCGGTCCTTGTTCGGTCCGTGGCCGGTATAGTGCTCTGTCCACACGATAGGGCTCAGCCGCCCATCAGTCGCCAGAAAGCTCGCCGCGCTTCCCCCGCCGTAATCAGCCGCCAGTAACACGCGACCCGTCCGGTCCAGAGCTACATGACAAGTCCCCTTGCTCGCCGAGTTCTGCGCCGAAAGCGGTTGCAACTCGCCATTCGCCACGCGATAGCTGGCCACAGCGCCAGTCGCCTTGTCGTTGAACGAGTCCACCTCCGACGCCGCATAAATAAATTCGCGGCCCGGCGAATACGTAATCCAATCCACATTCTCGAGCTTTGCGGCCACTCCCGCAGCCGTTAGTTCGCCCGTCGCCGGTTCCCAATCAAATGCCAGAATCCCCTCTGGCCTGTTGGAGCCAACGAAGACCCGTTTGCGGCCCGACGGCGCAGGAAACGGCGCGGCAAGCGAAGCGGAGGCGGCAGCGGCTAGTGTGGCGGTGGAAGCGGTAATCAGGAATCCCCGGCGAGTAAGTTTGTTCATCACGAAACCGATTGTCGCCCAATACCCCTCAGCGGCGCCAGCCCGCCCCTGTGCCGCAGACCATTGAACCCGCCGCGCTTGGCTTGGCAAGCGGGTTTGCCACAGAAGCCTGGCGCGAGCTAACAGTGAGCAGTTGGCCCCACCGCAGGTGGTTCGCCCCGCCGCAGGTGGTGTGACGGCCTTAACAGGACATTCACACTCCGCGTGTGATAGCATCCCATTTCTTAGCAAAAAACGTCTGCGGGCTATCTTAAAACCCTCCGCAAGGCGATGGCCCGAGACCCTCCCAATGATGGACGAGGTAGACGGCAGACCGGGACCTGTGGCCCTCCAATTCGGCCACCTGGACGCCCTCAAACGCGTCCCAACGGCTTCCCTGTCCCTCCCTGACATTCAACTGATGGGTGCCCCATCCTTGCGACGCCTTTGTTTTTGTCGCAAGGGTGGGAGACCGCATCTCTCATTCATCCGGTCTGGCCCAACAAAACCGATATCGCAACTTCAGAAAGATCTGCTAGAAATCACAGGAGAGCACCATGAAAACGTACCAGGGAAGTGAGATCCGTAACGTAGCTGTAGTGGGGCATGCGCACAGTGGCAAAACCACCTTGATCGCCGCTCTGCTGCATGCCGCCAAGATGACCCCAACCCAGGGCCGCGTGGAAGATGGCACGGCCGTAACCGCTTATGACGAAGAAGAAGTAGCCCGCGGCGCAACCATGCAGAACGCGGTCGCCTTTGCCGAGTGGCAGGGCGTGAAGATCAATCTCATCGATACCCCCGGCTTTCACATGTTCACCCACGAGGCGCGCGCGGCCCTGCTGCCTGTTGAATCCGCCATCGTGCTGGTAAATGCGCAAAATGGCATCGAGCCCGTCTCCGAGCGCGTTTGGCGCTACGCTGACGAGGCCGGCATCCCGCGCATCGTCGTGATCAATCAGATGGACCACCCCAAAGCCGGCGGCGGCGGCGGTTTGAGCGCCCTGATGGACGATCTCGTTGACCGCTGGGGCCGCAACTGCGTGCCAGTCCAGCTTCCCATCTCCGACGCGCAAGGCTTTCACGGCGTTGTCGATCTCGTCACCATGCAGGCTTACTATTACACCGCTGGCGGCGATGGCCGCGGCAAAGTCACCGGCGAAATTCCCGCCAGCGTGGCTGCCGACGCCAAGGCGCGCCACGAGGCGCTGGTCGAGCTGGTCGCCGAAGGCAAAGACGAGCTCATGGAAGAGTACTTCGAGAAGGGCACCATCCCTGAAGAGCACCTCATCGCCGCGCTCCACGAAGCCGTCCGCGAAGACCGCATCTTCCCCGTGCTTTTCTCCAGCGGCCTGGCAAACATGGCCCTCGATCACCTGCTCGACTTCATCAAGGCATACACGCCCTCGCCCGTCGAACGCGCGCCCATCGCCGTTCGCAGCCTGACCGCCGAAGCCGATCCCGACGCCGCCCCGCTCACCCGCAAAATCGATGACGCCGAGCCGTTGGCCATGATGGTCTTCAAGACCATGTCCGATCCCTTTTCCGGCCGCATCAGCTTCTTCAAGGTCATCAGCGGCATCATCAAGAACGACGCCACGGTCGAAAACTACACCCGTCGCGGCCAGGAGCGCCTAGCCCATCTCTCGGTCATGCAGGGCCGCAAGGCCACCGACGTTCCCGAACTGCACGCCGGAGACATCGGCGCCGTGGCCAAGCTGCGCGAAACCCTCACCGGCGACACCCTCGGCCAAAAGGGCGCGGATATTCAAATCGATCTCCATCCGCTGCCTGAGCCGGCCATGACCTACGCCATCGAGCCCAAGTCCCGCGCTGACGAAGACAAGCTCGCCCCCGCCATTCACAAGCTCATGGAAGAGGACCTGCTTATCAAGTTCTTCCGTGACCCGCAGACCAACGAATTCCTCATCGCCGGCGCAGGCCAGCCGCACATTGAAGCCATCGTCAGCCGCCTCAAAAAGCGTTACCACGCTGAAGTCCACCTCAAGGCGCCCAAGGTACCCTATCGCGAAACCATCCGAGCCACGGTCGAGGCGCCGGGACGCCACAAAAAGCAAACCGGCGGTCACGGCCAATTCGGCGACTGCAAAATCCGCATGGAGCCCATGCCACGCGGCGCAGGCTTCGAGTTCGCCAGCGAAGTCTTCGGCGGCGCCATCCCTCGCAACTTCATTCCGGCAATCGAAAAAGGCATCGTCGAGTCAGCCGCCCGCGGTTATCTCGCCGGTTACCCGGTCGTCGACTTCCGCGCTGTCGTTTATGACGGTAGCTACCACGACGTTGACTCCAACGAAATGAGTTTCAAGATGGCTGGCCGCCTCGCCTTCCGCAAGGGCATGGAAACGGCGAAGCCCTGCCTCCTCGAACCCATCATGAAGGTAGAAATCGAATCGCCGGACGAATTTGCCGGAACCCTCATGGGCGACCTCAGCAGCCGCCGTGGCCGCGTGCAAGGCACCGATTCCAAGGGCCGCACCACCATCATCAACGCCCAGGTCCCCATGTCCGAAATGCTCACTTATGGAACCCTTCTAACTTCCATGACTCAGGGCAAGGGCAGTTACCGCATGGAAGTGGCGCACTATGACATCGTCCCGCAGTTGGTGGCGGAGAAGATTTTGGCTAACGCCAAG
>JBAPYY010000304.1:0-7361 GCA_049284975.1 Occallatibacter sp. | reverse complement strand
GCATCCATCACGCGGAACTGCTCGCCCTGCTGGCGGTGTTCGAGCGCGGTTGCCATGGACGATTCGTTCATCTTGGTCAGCAAAGTGTTGTAGAACTGAAGGGCTGTCTCATGGTCGCGCGTAATTTGCTTATATTGCTCCTCGACCATCGGGCTTGACTCTATCCTCGACTCGTAAGTGCGAACCTGCTGCTCAACTCGATTTTGTTCCTGTCTTGCGGCCGCCAGGGATTGCTTCTCGGCGCGAAGCTGCGCCTTCAGCTGTTGAACCTGCTGCGAATCGGGACGAACGGCAGCGGGCTTGCCTTTCACAGGCTTGGCCGATTCTTGCGCAATCTCCGCGCGCAGATTGTCAATCCTCCGCTTCGACGCTACTACATCCGGATAATCGGGCGTGTAGAGCGTCTCCAATTCCTGCTCCTGCTTGAGCGCATCCTTGAGCTGATTGCTGAGTGAGTCAGGCGAAAGCCCGGTGACGGGATCGACACTGGACGCATCCTGTGGCTGCTGGGCAATCATGGTCTCCATGAAAGTCACATTCTGCTGCAAGCGATTGACTGACTGAGTCGCGGCGTCAAGCTGGGTGGTGAGCGCCGTAAGAGTGTTCGTATTCGCCGACTCCTGCTGGGGAAGCTTGCCGACATATTGGCTTTCGAAGGCAGCGAGTTTCGCGTCCTGCTCGTCAAGATTCCTCTTGGAATCCGCGAGTTGCTGCCTTAGAAAATCGGTCGTACCCTCGGCGGACTCCTCGCGCGCGTTTAGATTCGCGCTGATAAACAGCGATGTAATCTCGCCGCATACCTGCTGGGCCGTGCGCGCGTCCTGGGCTTTGAACGTGATATAGAAGCCCGGCATCCCATGCGACGACTGGCCGGCGGGGATCGGGTCTACCCTGATTGCTTTTCGCGTCAGATCGACGCGGTCGTCCATCGTGTATTTGCTGCTGGCATACAAGCCAAATCGCTCGATGATCGGCTCAATGCGCGAGCGGCTAAGTATCTGTTCCTGCATCGACGCCAGCCGCGCGCCCAGATCTTCATCGACGACCGGCTTCACATAATCTTCCGGAACCTTCTGCTGCTCAATGAGTACCAGCGTCTTTGAAACGTACTGCGGCGGCAGAACGTAGCTGATTCCGAGGCTAATCGCCAGAACAAGGATCGCGGAAATCGAAATCAGCCAGAACCGCCGCTTCAATATTTCCTCGTAGTCCTGCATTGTCAGTTCACGATGCCCGAGCATAGTCCTCCCTGGTGAGTTACTTCTTCAAGTTGATGTCCCGCGGAGAATAGGCAATGCTGAATCCGAGCACTTGTGACAGCCCGCTCACAACATTTGGCCCGAGTCCAAAGTTCGACGACTGCTGAATTACCGTGTAGTTTGCGGTTACCGTGAAGTATCTGCTCAATCGCCGCATAGCCGACACTTCTCCAAACTCCGCGTTGGTCACGACGTTCTGGTCGAATAGCACCGCCAGCCCCTCCGTGCGCATATACGCGCCGGAAGCGCTTAGCTTCACATTCCTTCCAAACAGTTGCGTAATCGATCCGTTGACATCGTCGCTGTGTATGCCAACCTCCGTTGCCTCTCCCGCGGCCCCTGTAGTCGCCCTGTCATAGTTGACCCCGGCCGATGTTGACCTTAGGTCGTAGTTCGCATTCGCGTTTATTGTTAGATTCGTCGATGGCGGAACAACTGAACTGATCGAGCTTTGTACCCACTCCGGTCCAGCCGAGACGCTTGTCTTGAACTTGCGGTTCCATATGCGCTGGTAACCAAACAGCGCGGAATCAGTATCCATGGTCAAAGCTGAGTACCCGGGAAAACTGGTGTACCCATAAACGTACCGGCCGGTAAGTGAATTCCGCGCGTCCAGCCGCCTGGTAATTTGCCCGTTCGCCTCCACGGAATCCGTATCAAGGCCGTTGCCATCCGGAAAGCGCAGGATTGTGTATCTGCCGCCGAAATTCACGCTTGTTTCATGGCCGATAGTGCGCGCCACATCCGGACTGACTGTGTTGAAAATGCTGCGCGTCTCCTGCGTCAAAATCGGCTGGGCAGGAGGGGTCGGAGGGCTCGGCAGGCCGCCTACGCCAGGGATTCCCGAAAATCCGGAAACTGGCGCTTGCGGCAGATAGCTCACGTCGTCCATTAGGTTCAGAGTCCACGCGCGCTTGCGTAACCCTTGTGAAACCAGCATATGTTGAAACACCCCGGTTCCCTCAGGCTCGCCCGATATGTTAAAGATATCGCCGCCGGTATAAGTCATGGCAAAGGGGCGCTCAGAGTTGGAATTCGCGTAGGCTAGCTCTCCCGAAGCCACTCCTCTCTGCACAGTGCCTGTGGCTCCGCCGTAGAACTGCGCGGTTTGCGTGTAGAGCAAACCGTAGTGGAGGGACCCGCTGATCGGCAGCCCGGTAGGGCCTTCCACTGCGGGAACAACCTGCGCTGTTGCCGCGGCGCCTGCGACCAGGAAAACGGCCAGGAGTGTGCTGCTTGCTTTCATTTGGCACCCCTTACGGTACGACAATCGTATCGCCCGGATTCAAATCGAGATTGAGTGACATGTCGCCCTTCAACGCACGCTTGTATTGCATGGGAATCTTCTGTTCTTTCCCGCCATCGACGCGCAAGATGTAAATCTTCTTCGAGTTGGCGAATTGCGTGAGTCCTCCGGCGGTGGCAATTGCCTGAAGGAAGGTCATGCCCGGAGTCATTTCGACTGGACCGGGTTTGCCAACTTCGCCGAGCAGGTAAATCTTCTTGCTGTTCACCTGGCTCAGAACAACCGTGACATTGGGATCCTGAATGTATTTCTTGAGCATGACGGTAATTTCGTCGGCCAACTGCGTCGCCGTCCTGCCGGCGGCCTTGACATCGCCGAGAAGAGGCATCGAAATCATGCCGTCGGGCCGGACAAGTAAACTGCTCGACAAGGTTGGCTCTTTGAATACGGTTACGCTGATATTGTCGGATGCGCCGATGATATAGGTGTCGGGCACGGCTGGCTTGGCCGCGTCTTTCGCCGCCGGCATTTTCTCCTGCGCGGAGCAGAGTAGTGCCGGAACAAGAACTGCCACCGCGAGCAAGCTTCCAGGTTTCATTGTGCGACTCCATTCCTGCTTAATGCTGATTGGTTTTCGGATTCGATTTGCTTGAGCTTATACAGCAAGGCTTTGTAACTGATTCCCAGGTCGGCCGCTGCGCGTTTTCTATTGCCGCGGGTGGAAATCAGAACCTCTGAAATCAACTGGCGTTCGAGCTGTATCGATGAGGCACGCGTGGCTTCCTTCAGCAGCAAATGCCTGCGATTTCCATTCGGCCTGCCCGATTGCGCAGCGGCAATGATGGCCGCAAGAGAAATTGCCTGGTCCCCGATGGCCACGAATGTTTTGATCGCGGTCTGAAGTTCAGACAGATTGCCGGGCCATGTGTACTCCATGAGGTGACCGATGATCTCCTTGCAGAGAACCGGTTTGGGGCGATCAAACTGTTTGGAGTACTGCGCCAAAAGCTCATCGGCAATGGGAAGTATCTCCGCCTTCCGGCAGCGTAACGGGGGAACCTGGAGCGTCACGGCTGAGACAAAATAGTAGAAATCTTCTCTCATTCGCCAAGACTTGACTTCTCTTGGCAGATCGCGGCTTGAACCACACAAAAGGCGGCAGCCTGGCATCTGCTCGGCGCGAAAATACAGGTTGACGATCAGTTCTTGCATGGAAAGACTAAGGTCTGTTATTTCAGCAAGATAAACCGTAGATGGAGTCGATAGTGCAGCTTGCAGGATGGTCGCGTCGGCATCAAAGCAGCGGATCTCCTGGAAGGCGGTTCGAGACAGATGTGATCGTGCGTGAATCTGCGCGGCAACAAATCGCTTCCCGGCGCCGTGCTCGCCAAGGATCAAGACGGGGCAATCGCTTTCGGCAATCCGGTCTATCGCGCGTTGAACGCGCGTCTCGGAGGAACGAGCGGCTCTCGCCTGCCTCTTTCCATTGTGGATCACTTCAGTTGTTGCCATATGGGGACCAAACTTCACATCATCGTTTCAATGCAGGCTCTAAACCCGGCTGTGAAATACGCGGAATATGCTTCCAATGCATGCTATGGGCTTGGGGAAGGGTACGCTTCTTCGGGCAACGCCGGCGAAGGGGGCAGAATCGTTCCCTCCTACAGAAAAACAGTGTACCATTAGTTCACTCAGAAAGTGGAAATCATTTTCCACTTTCACCGGAAGACGAATTCCCATTCGAACGGGAACTCATGGGGTATTTCCCTGAATCTTGCCGTTCCGCTTTCGACCCCCGATTGCTTAGTGTAAAGTGGTACGGATCGACGACGCTCTAAGGACGAGGAAAATGGCTCAAGGCGTGCAGACTTCAACGGCTCCCCCGTGGAACTGGCGCTCCAGTTACGCTCAATTTGCAATTGGCTCACTGGTAATAGGCCTGCTGATCGCAGCGGTTTATTTCCGGGTGCTCATCAAACTGGTTACCGACTGGTGGCAGATACCAGATTTCTCACATGGATTTCTGGTGCCCTTGTTCGCCGCATATCTTGTATGGGAAAAGCGAGAGACCCTTCGCGCCATAAGAGTCACTCCTTCCTGGGGCGGAATTGCTGTGATGGTTTTGGGGTTGGTCGTGCTGGTCCTGGGCGTCTACGGATCAGATCTCTTTCTCTCCCGCATTTCGCTGCTCATCTTGCTCACCGGAGTGGTTCTCTGTTTTGGCGGGCGTCAGTTCTTGAAGGAACTGCGTTTCCCCTTGCTGGTCCTGTTGCTGGCCATTCCGATTCCGGCCATCATCTTCAATCAGATCACCTTTCCGCTGCAGCTTCTGGCTTCCAAGCTCGCCAGCGGCCTGCTTCCTTTATTTGGCGTGCCGGTTCTGCGGGAAGGCAATGTGATCGAGCTCCCCTTGATGAAGCTGGAGGTGGCGGAGGCCTGTAGTGGAATCCGCTCTCTGATGAGCCTGTTTACGCTGGCGGTTTTCTATGGCTACTTCCTTGAAAAGTCCAACTGGCGCCGAATGGCGCTCGCCTTCGCCAGCATTCCAATCGCGATTGCGGCCAATGCAGTGCGCATACTCGGCACCGGATTATGCGTCCAATATTGGGACCCGGACAAGGCTATGGGCTTTTTTCACGAATTCTCAGGCTTTGTCATTTTTCTCGTTTCGCTGACATTCCTGTATCTGGTCCATCGCGCAATGAGCCTCTTTCCGGCAAAAAGGCGGCAGGCATGAAGAATCTTCGTTTCTGGACCGCGGTGCTTCTGCTCGCTGGAACGGCATTGCTGCTGCATACGCGCTCGAGCACCGATCGGAATCCCTTTAGTGAACCATTGTCGCTGCTGCCTGGCAACATCGATGGCTGGGCGGGAAGCGACCAGGAAATCGATCAGGAGACTCTCGATGTGCTTGGGACCGGCGAATTCCTTTCGCGCATTTATTCCCTCAACGCGCACACACCGCAAATCGGCCTCTTCATCGGCTACTTTCCCACCCAGAGAACTGGCCAGTCCATCCATTCCCCGAAGCATTGCCTGCCAGGCGCCGGATGGGTTTTCGAGTCGTCAGACTACGTCACGTTGGCCGATGCGAACGGCAAGCCCCATCGCGTGGGCGAATACATCATCTCCGACGGCGCCGCCAGGCAGTTTGTAATCTATTGGTACCAGGCGCACGGACGCAGCATAGCAAATGAATACACCGCGAAGATTTATATGATTGCCGACGCAATGCGGTTGAATCGCACGGATGGAGCGCTGGTCCGTGTGATCACGCCGATTACCTCCAACGAAGAGGTATCGGCAGCAAGAAAACGGGCCGAGGAGTTCACCATGCAGCTTGCTCCCCTGTTGCCGCGATTTATCCCCGACTAAGCGCATTAGACAGCCAACGTGGCGCACTTGGCGGCTTGAAGTATCAGGGCTTGAAAGACAGCCTGAAAGGATGGAAGAAAATGGAAAGCGGATTCAAGACATTCTTGTCCGATTTCGATGGTGTCTGGAGATCGATGAGACGCCACTCAGCTTTGGGGGTTGTTGCATTCTTTCTATCGGTCACTCTATTGTCGGGGTGCTTCCGCGACCCCAACGTGCGCAAGCATAAGTATCTCGAAAGCGGCCAGCGGTACAGCGCCCAGGGTAAGGACAGGGAAGCTGTCATTCAGTTTTCCAACGCTTTGAAGATTGACAAGAACTTTGGCGACGCGCATTACGCCCTCGCGCAAACCTACCTCCATATGGGTGCTTTGAGCGCTGCTTACGGCGAGCTGCAGCGGACCGTCAATCTGCAGCCGACAAACTACAGGGCGCGGATTGATCTCGGAGACATGTTCCTTGCTGCCGGAAGGACTGACGACGCATTTGCGCAGGCTAATGCAGTGATGGCTTCTCAGCCTGACAATGCCGATGTTCACTCCTTGCTTTCCCGCATTGCGGCCAGGCGCGGACAAAAGGATATAGCGTTGACTGAAATCCACCGCGCGCTTGAACTCGCGCCGAACGAGGCAGTGCTGCACGAAACCCTCGCGTTGCTTGAAGTGGGTGACTCTGCGCAGGCGTCTTCTGTTGAAGACGAACTGAAAAAGTCCGTTGCGCTCGATCCTAAGTCTGTGAGCGCCAAGTTGCTGCTCGCCTCTTTCTATTCAAGAAGCAACCGTTTGCAGGACGCCGAGCAGGTATGCTGGAAAGCCGTCGCTACCGATCCAAAGAGTCTGAGCGCGCGCGAAGCTCTTGTTCAGATGATTCTGAAACAGGGCGATCAGCCTCGGGCCGAGCAGGTGCTTCGCCAGACCTCAAATGATCTTGCAGACAACGCGCAAGGGGTGCGCATGTTGGCTGATTACTATACCGCGTCTGGACAGACTGACAAAGCCAGGGCGGAGTTTACCAGCCTGGCTCATAAGTATCCAAAGAATGTTTCTGTGCAGGAAGGTTATGTCCGGGTTCTTCTTCAGGTAAAGGACTTTACGACCGCGCAAGCGGTGGTAACCGAGCTGATGAAAAAGAACGCCAAGGATCCCCAGGTTGCAGTGCTGAATGGAATTGTTTTGCTCAACAGCGGCAAGCTGACTGACGCTGTAAACGCCCTTCAAAATGCCGCCAATAATGCCCCGAAAGACGACTTTATCCAGTATTGGCTAGGCAAGGCCGCGTTAGCCAAGGGCGACAACAGTCTTGCGGAGAGGAGCTTTCGCCAGGCAACGCAACTGAATCCGCGTCACATCGAGGCTCAAGAGGAACTTGCCCGCATTGCAGGTCAGCGCGGTGACATGAACACTCTGTCCGATGTGGCGAACAGTACAATTGCCGCCGCTCCTCGTTTTCCTGGCGGCTATCTGTGGCGGGCAGCTGTCGAG
>JBAPYY010000303.1:0-2250 GCA_049284975.1 Occallatibacter sp. | reverse complement strand
GATTTGATCAGGCCCGATGTGAAAGTAATTACTCCCAATCCCAAAACTTCGGGCGGAGCACGCTGGAACTATCTGGCCGCGTGGGGCTATGCCTTACGCAAGGCGGGCAACAATGAAGCAGGCGCGCGCGAATACATGAAGAAGCTCTATGGCAACGTTCCTGTGCTCGATACCGGCGCGCGAGGTTCGACAACAACCTTTGTGCAGCGCGGCATCGGCGATGTGCTGATCACGTGGGAGACTGATGCCCTGCTTTCCCAGCAGGAGAATCCCGGCCAATACGAGATCATCGTTCCGTCCGCCAGCATTGAGGCAGACACCCCTGTTGCAGTCGTAGACAAGGTGGCGCAAAAGCACGGTACAGAAAAGCTGGCCCACGCTTATCTCGAATACCTCTACTCGCCCGAGGCACAGGAACTGGCAGCCAAATATTACTACCGTCCGACCTTGAAGAGCGTCGCCCGGGAACACGCTTCAACCTTTCCAAAGATCAACACCTTCACCATCGAGCAAGGCTGCGGAGACTGGCGCCAGGCCCAAGCGAAACATTTCGCCGACGGCGCCATCTTCGATCAGATCTTCCAGAAATAGCAAGTCACATGACGCGACGCCCATCAGTCAAAGCCCCCGGCCTGCTCAAGCGATATTCCCCTCTGCCGGGATTTCGCTTGAGTCTCGGCTTCACCTGGCTCTATCTCGTAGTCATTGTGCTTCTGCCGTTAGCGGCGATCCTGTCGCGTAGCCTCCGCGGTGGATCCGCACACTTTCTACATGCCATATTGACGCCGCGTGTAGAATCGGCGTGCCGCGTTACGCTCGAATCCGCTGTACTTGCATCGCTGGTCGCAGCGGTATTCGGATCGCTCGTGGCATGGGTGTTGGCGCGCTATGACTTCCCAGGCCGGCGAATTGTCGATGCGCTCATCGATCTGCCATTCGCGCTACCCACGGCGGTCGCGGGCATTTCACTCACTTCGCTTTACAGCGAGAATGGCTGGATCGGTCAATACCTCGAACCGCGCGGAGTTCACGTGGCCTTCACGCAACTGGGCATCTCTCTGGCCATGTCTTTTGTCGGTCTGCCATTTGTTGTACGCAGTGTGCAGCCGGTTCTTGAGGAGATTGACAGTGCCATGGAGGAAGCAGCTTCCAGTCTTGGCGCCAGCGCGTGGCAGGTCTTTGCGCGTGTGCTGGCTCCAGTCTGTCTGCCCGCGCTTCTGACCGGCACAGTACTTGCCTTCGCTCGCGCGGCGGGCGAATACGGTTCGGTGGTTTTCATCGCCGGCAATATGCCGATGAAAACCGAGATCGCATCTTTGCTGGTTGTTACTAAGCTTGAAGAATACGACTATACCGGAGCCTCCGCCATCGCTGTGGCAATGCTGGCGCTTTCATTCGCCGTAATGCTGGGGCTCAACCTTATGCAATGGCGGCTGCAGCGCAGAGAAGGGAGCCGCATTTGATCCATCTCGTCAAATCGCGATCCGGCGCTCAACGGCGTCCATCTTTTTCAGTGGCCGCGTCGCGGTTTTTTCTAGTCATGGCCGCACTGGCCTTTGTCGCTCTCTTTCTGGTGCTTCCGCTTGCCGCTGTCTTTACTCAGGCTCTCTCGAAGGGCTGGCACATTTATATCGACGCGGTCCGAAAACAGGATGTGTTTGCAGCTCTCAAGCTCACGTTATTTACCGCGGCAATCGCCGTGCCGCTCAATATGCTCTTTGGCATCGCAGCCAGTTGGGCCATTACGCGCTTCGATTTCAGAGGCAGGAAGTTTCTGGTTTCGCTGATCGATATCCCTCTCGCCGTTTCGCCTGTCGTGGCCGGCTTGATGTATGTTGAGCTCTTCGGCCTCCACGGTTGGTTCGGTTCGTGGCTCAGCGATCATCGAATGCACATCATCTTCGCTGTGCCTGGCATCGTCATCGCAACCGTCTTCGTCACGTTTCCCTTTGTGGCCCGCGAACTGATTCCCTTTATGCAAGCCCAGGGAACCGAGGAAGAAGAGGCAGCAGTTGTCCTGGGCGCCAGCGGATGGAGCATGTTCTGGAAAGTCACGCTGCCGAACATCAAATGGGCTCTACTCTACGGAACCATTCTCGCCGCGTCGCGCTCCATCGGCGAATTCGGCGCCGTCTCCGTGCTTTCTGGCCACATCCGCGGTCGCACGGTTACGCTGCCGCTCGAAGTGGAAATGCTCTACAACGAGTACAACTTCACGGCGGCATTTGCTGCGGCATCTCTGCTTACGCT
>JBAPYY010000302.1:0-1557 GCA_049284975.1 Occallatibacter sp. | reverse complement strand
GATCGATCCGGATTCCAGCCGGACCGAAATCGATCTGGGAATCGAGCTCAGCTATCGCGAGCAATTCAACGCCGCAATTGAAAGCTCCGATTGCAACGCCGCTGCTTCTTACGGCAAAGAAATCCTCGCCGTAGTTCCCGACGATACCGGGGTCAACAAGGCCCTTGCAGAGTGCAATGCTGTGAGGAAGTGAGAGCAGCTTGGAGCCGTCAAACGACGGCCACAGCTCTCTCCGGAGAGAAAACCGAGTTTGGAAATTTGCAGGAGTGCATCGATGAAAAGCAATTTATCGCGCCGCACCTTTATTGCTTCCGCCGCAGTTTCGATGATTACGCCCGCCATCGCAAGCGCGCAGCCAAAGACCGGAGGGGTGCTCTCGCTGTTTGCGGGCGAGCCCCAGCCGACGAACTCATCAGTTGAAACATGGACCGAGGCCGGGGTGATCGATCTATCCCACTCTCCTTTTGCCAAGCTGAAGACAGTGCCGGTAAAAGCGGTCGTCCTCCAGGACGGCTTCTGGTCGCAACGACGCAAGACGAATGTGGACTCAAGCATTCCAAGCATGCATGATGAGTTGCTGGCGCATGGGCGCATGGATAACTTCCTGCGTCTGACAGGGAACTCCACCGCGCCCCAGAAAGGTCCTGTCTACTCTGACTCGGACATCTATAAGTGGACCGAGGCAGCCGCCTTTGCCTTGCAATCGAATAACCAGCCACAGTTAAGGAATACAGTCGATGCGATGATTCGCGATGTGGTCGCGGCACAGGAACCCAGTGGCTACCTGAATACTTACTACGTCGGCGACAAGAGGAATCAACGAATGTTGTATGAAACACAGGAGACCGGCCATGAGCTATATAACATCGGTCACCTGCTCCAGGGAGCAATCGCCTACTATCGGGCTACGGGTGACCGGACGTTGCTCGACGCCGGCATTCGATTCGTTGATGGATTTTTGCTGCCAAACTATGGGCCGGGAAAGGAACGGAAGCCAATCGTAGCCGGCCATCCAGAGATCGAGATGGCATTGATCGAACTCTATCGCACCACAGGCAGGCATGAATATTTGGACCTGGCAGGCTATATTCTCCACGGCGACGATAGAATTCCGCTGAGGCCGCAACAGATTACTTACATGTTTTGCGGAATCCCCTTCACCTCGCGCACCAGGCTTGAAGGCCACGCGGTCCGCGCCATGTATGCGTGCTGTGGCGCCACGGACTATTACCTTGAGACCGGCGACCAGAGCTATTGGAAGACCTTGAATGCGCTGTGGGAAGATCTGACGGAGCATCAGCTCTATGTCACAGGTGGCGTGGGTGCACGCGAGGCCGGCGAAGCGTTTGGAGACGCATACGAGCTGCCGAACGCGCGCGCCTATGGCGAGAGCTGTGCCGCGATCGGCAACATGATGTGGAACTGGCGCATGCTTGCGGCCTCGGGAGAGGCTCGTTTCGCTGACGTCATTGAGCGCGCGCTCTACAACGGCATCAACTCGGGAATGTCTCTTGATGGCAAGACATATTGCTATCGAAATCCGCTGGCGTTCGATCC
>JBAPYY010000301.1:0-3670 GCA_049284975.1 Occallatibacter sp. | reverse complement strand
AGTTGGTTTCAGCATCGCATTTTCAAGCGCGTAAGCTGGAAGGGCAGGAGCTACAAGACTTAAGGGCAGCTCGACTTATGAGCCTTTTACCGAGCCTCTGGCATCTTCTCTAGTGAGGGATATGCATGATTTTCCTGACGCGTCGGGCCACGTTCTCTGCTTCGCACTTCTATTGGAATCCGGCGTGGACCGAAGAAAAGAACCAGCAAGTCTTCGGCCGCTGCGCCAATCGCAACGGCCACGGGCACAACTACACGATCGAGGTCACACTGGCCGGCGAACCCGATCCGGTGACCGGCTTTGTCGTCGATCTGAAGTGGCTCAAAAGCGCAATCGAACGTGAAGTGCTAGACGCCTGGGATCATCGCCATCTGAATCTGGAGACGCCGGACTTTGCCGTAATCATTCCAACTACGGAGAACATTGCCATCGCCGCGTGGAAGCGCCTGGAACCCTCAGTCATTCAAGCAGGCGGGGCGCAGCTGAGCCGGGTCCGCGTCTACGAAACGCCGGAAATTTTTGCGGAATATAGAGGTGAGGCTTGATTGCCTATTTCGGCCGTCGTTACACCATCTCCGCCAGCCACCGGTTGCACACAAACGCGTTCTCGGCGGAGGAGAACCGTGCAGCCTACGGCAAGTGCAACAATCCTCACGGCCACGGGCACAACTATGTTGTGGAAGTAGTGATTTCAGGGCCGGTAGACCCTGAGACCGGCATGGTGATCAACATGTCCGCGCTGGATGATGTTGTGCACTCTCAGGTAATCGAACGATTCGATCAAGCCAATCTCAACCTTGACCCGCTGTTTGCGAATCGCGTGCCAACGACAGAGAATCTAAGTAGAGTGGTTTTCGCGTTATTAAAGGACGCGCTGCCGGCCGGAAAACTGAGGCGCGTTCGCTTAGAGGAGACGGAAAACAATTTTTTTGAATGTGTCGAATGACACCCGACTAAACGAGGATGCATTACGCCCTATTCCCCGGGGCGAGAGGATGAGAATCATGGCACAACCGATAGCGGTAAGTAATGCTGTTCACAGAGCGGTTGATATAAACGAAGGACTGAGCGAAGTCAGCACCGCGGAGATGTATCGCGAGATTCTTTCTCGCTTGGGTGAGGACCCCAGCCGCGAGGGGTTGCTGGCTACCCCTGTACGCGTGGAAAAGTCAATGGCCTATCTGACCAAAGGCTACGACGAAGACCCCACGCAAATTCTTCGTGGCGCGCTCTTCGATGTGGATTACGACGAGATGGTCATCGTCAAGGACATCGAAATGTTCTCACTCTGCGAACATCACATGCTGCCTTTCTTCGGCAAAGTGCACGTTGCCTATATTCCCAAGGGCAAGGTCATCGGACTGAGCAAAATTCCACGTCTCGTCGAGGTTTTTGCCCGCCGCTTGCAGGTGCAGGAGCGGCTTACGCGCCAGATTGCCGACGCTATCCAGCATGCCATCGAACCCCATGGAGTGGGCGTGGTAGTCGAGGCGCGTCACTTGTGCATGATGATGCGCGGCATTGAGAAGCAGCACTCTTCCACGGTGACCTCAGCCATGGTGGGCTGCTTCCGCCAGAAGGAAACGCGCCTGGAATTCCTGTCGCTTGTGCGGCAAGACGGGACAGTCGGAATGTGACTGGGCAGCCTCGTCAGCTAAAGTTAAGAAGTGAACGGGCTTCTCGTTATAGACAAACCCGCCGGCATGACCAGCCACGATGTGGTGGGAATCCTGCGAAGAGTTACAGGCGAGCGTTCAATTGGCCATCTCGGCACTCTGGACCCCATGGCAACTGGCGTTTTGCCCTTGCTGCTAGGCAGGTTCACCCGCCTGGCGCAATATTTCTCCTCGGCTGAAAAGAGCTACGCGGGCACGATTCGCTTCGGCTTTGCCACAGACACCTATGATGCGGAGGGCCAGCCCTCTGGGCCGGACCTGACTCCGGATTTGACGTTAGAACAGATACGAGCCGCAGCTGACCGCTTTCGAGGCGAGGTCGAGCAGATGCCACCGGCCTACTCCGCAAAGAAGATTGCCGGTACACCAGCCTACAAGCTTGCCCGCAAGGGCAAGCCAGTGGAACTCAAGGCCGTCACAATCCACATCTATCACTTCGAGATTATTTCGCTGACCGGCGTAGAGGCTGCCTTCATCATGACGATCAGTGCAGGTGGCTACGTGCGGGCAGTCGCGCACCAACTTGGCCAGGATCTCGGCTGCGGAGCGCACCTGAGCAGTTTGCGGCGCACTCAGGCAGGGGTATTCACGCTCAGCGAGGCGCACTCACTCGACGCACTGCAACCGCTGGCCGGGAACATCGAGGCACTTGAGCAGATGTGCCTCCATCCGCGCAGCCTGTTACCAGAATGGCCCTCTGTTACTGCCGATTCGATGGCCCTTGGCCGGTTGCGGAACGGCGCGCAAGCCAATCTTCCGGAGTTTTCCCAGGCACGGCTAGTGAAAGTCTTTGCCGGCCAGCGCGAACTGGTGGGGATTGTCAAACGCGTTGCCGGAACGCTGTTTCAGCCAGTGATTGTGCTGGGATGAAGTCCGGCAAGCAACTTGGAGCCGCTGCCTACTTTTTCAATAGCGGCACAAGCTCCGGCATCAGCGCCCGCGCAATGATCTCGGAGCCTTTGGCTGTGGGATGAATCCCGTCGGGTTGTATGGTTTCGGGCACTTTGACCAAATCTGTGTAGATCATGGGAACAAAGGCAGTGTGGTGTTTCGCAGCCAGCTCGCGGAAGACCATCTCAAACTGCCGAATGTAATCCTGGCCGTAATTCGGCGGCAGAGTGATGCCGGCCAGCAGAATTTTGATGTGCGCATTCTCAAGCGCGGTCAGCACCTGGTCGAGGTTTTGACGGGATTGAGCCAATGGAAGTCCGCGCAGGCCGTCATTGCCGCCAAACTCGACGATGACGATCGCCGGGTGCAGCGCTAGAATGGCGCGCAGGTTGGCTACAGCATCTTTGGTTGTCGCGCCGCTTGTGCCCTGGTTTGAGATCGTATAGTGATAGCCGCGTCTGTCCAGGTCGCTCTGCAGGGCATCGGGAAACGATTGGCCGGTTTGCAGTCCGTAGCCGGCGGTGATGCTGTCGCCGTAGCAAACCAGAATGGGCCGGTCTGCGGCCAGCAACGGAGCAGCCAAAAGAAGCAGCCAAAACGAAACGATAAGCGAGCGGCGAACGTCCACATAAACAGTGTAGCGAACAGCAGGGAACTGAGCGAAGACCATGGGGAGGCTTGCAGCGTGATCGAAGTTCGAGATGCAAAGAAGTGGATTCAGAACGGCACGCGGCGCGTGGAAATTCTGAAAGGAATTTCGCTCGTCATTCCCGCAGGTCAATTTGTGGCCATTGTCGGCGCCAGCGGCAGCGGGAAAAGCACGCTGCTCGGCCTGTTGGCTGGCCTCGACACGCCCAGCAGCGGCGAGATTTTCCTCGATGGCGTTCCTATCCACAATCTGGCCGAGACGGAGCTAGCCGAAGTGCGCGGCGCGAAAATTGGCTTCGTCTTTCAGTCGTATCAGTTGATCGAGACGCTCACGGCTCTGGAAAACGTCCTCCTTCCCCATGAATTGAACGCCGAAGGCAGTGGCATTGCGCAAGCGCGGAGGCTGCTGGATGAGGTTGGCCTGACGGAACGCGTGGACCACTATCCGGTTCAAC
>JBAPYY010000300.1:0-8300 GCA_049284975.1 Occallatibacter sp. | reverse complement strand
GAGTTCCATACCGGCGGAAAGCGGCAGAAAAATCTTCCAGTGCCAGCCGTATATGTTCGTGGACCAGCGCAGCGCCACGCCCAGCGTCCACACTACGAAGCAGGCAAGTTGCAACCGGACAGCAGATCGTCCCTTGGCGGGTTGCGAGTAAAACCCGATGCCGAGAATGAAGCTGCCAATCCAGCCGAAGACCTGCGCGTGCCCGTGGCCTTGCATCCAAGCTGCGGGCAGCGGCCCCATGCCGCGACTCGCGCTGATCGCCATCAAATTGGAAAAGCCCAGCAGCGTGCCAGGTAGCGCCATGAAGAAAAGCCCGCCGAAAATCCACGCGCGCAGCATCAGACTCTTCTGCCTGTCGTGTTCAGCGGCTGGTACGTTGACTTCTTGTGGTTTGGATGGTCGAGCGGATTGGGAACTGACGTCTGTGACCATAGCTATCTCCTGCGTCCGGCGGTTGCAATCCGCCCAGCGTTAGCGGAAAGGGAAGCCCTACCCCACCAACGTAGTCGCCATGCAGCCCGATCACAGTAACTTAGGTCACTTGGAGAAATAAAAAATCAGCTCGGCCTCGCTTGGTTTCAAGTATTTACAGCCAAAGCGAGATGCCACCAAAGCTTCGTACCCTATGAACTGGGTAAGCTCCATTTTTACGCCGCAGTGTTATTTCTTCGCCCTCTTATAAAACGGTGCCGGCACCTGTCTTGCCCGCACGCGATTCGCCCTCACCTGCACCAGCACATCAGCTCCGCTGACAGCCAGGCTCGTCGGCAGCAGGGCATAAGCAATGTTGGTTTTCAAAAACGGCGCAGGCGATCCGGAAGTAATTGCGCCAATCTCGTCGCCATCCAAGTCCAGGACCGGGTAACCATCGCGTCCAATTCCCCGTTCCACCATCTCCAAAGCCACCAGCTTACGCTTCGGTCCACCTGCAGCCTGAGCCGCCAGCAAAGCTTCGCGACCAATGAAATCACCCTTGTCCAGCTTCAGCCAGCGTTCCAGTCCGCCCTCAAACACATTTACCTGATCCGTGATCTCGTGTCCGTACAGCGGCATGCCCGCCTCCAGCCGCAACGTATTGCGCGCGCCCAGCCCGCACGGCCGAATCCCAAACTCCTTGCCCGCATCCAGCAACGCGTTCCATAGCTTCTCAGAAGTCGCCACGTCACCAGGCAGGTAAATCTCGAACCCGTCCTCACCCGTGTAGCCGCTGCGCGCGATCAGCACGTCGGGCACGCCGGCCACTTCGCCCCACGTAAACCAATAATTTTTGATCGCCGCCAGATCAACCTTCGTCAGCTTTTGCAGCGTCTCCAGCCCGTGCGGCCCCTGCACTGCCAGTTGCGAGTAGCTCGCAGAGTCGTCCGTGATGCGCACGTCCGGCATCGTTCCGGCATGAGCCATAATCCACGCGTAGTCCTTGTCCTTGTTGCCCGCGTTCACCACCAGGAGGTAGTTGTTCTCGTTCTCGCGGTGCACTAGCAGATCGTCCACAAAGCAGCCCTCCGGCGTCAGCAACGCGGAGTACTGTGCCTGGCCGTCCTTCAGCCGCGAGGCGTCGTTCATCGTCACGTGTTGCACCGCGGCCAGCGCGCCGGACCCGCGAAACCAAACCTCACCCATATGGCTCACGTCAAACAAACCCACGCTCGAGCGCACGGCGAGGTGCTCGGCCATCAACCCTCCGCCATTTTCTGGATACTCCACCGGCATATCCCATCCGCCAAAATCCACCATCTTGGCCTTCAAGGCGCGATGCGCGGCATTCAGTGCGGTCTTTTTCAGCGGGGAGGCAACAGGTGAGCTCAAATCAGTCATGGGTATTCCTTTCAGTGTGCTTTCGCACCCTGATAACGATAGAGACGCACCGCCTTCGGGGTCAAACCCGTGCCTGCACCCTTGACTGGCGTCTGCAATCTACGACTGAAATGATTAGGAGTTTTAGGAATCGGAAACCGTTAGCGCGCGAGGTTGTTAGCCGCAGAACGGCCCAGACACGGCTCGGCCGTTCCTGCTGGCAACAGACTGATAGTCGCGCTAGCCCAGGCGAACACAGTGCGGCGAGCTGCGCTTGGTTGGCGGAGCAGCGTGGCTCTTGCCGGCGAGGGAGCGCCATAGCGCTAACTTTGGCGCACAGGCCACTCTCGCAAGGGCATTGGACTTGACCGCCCTGACGCCTCGATTTATATCGAAGTGGCCAGCGTGGTGCTGATGGTGGTGAATGCGTTACTGATCCCTTGGGCAAGTACACCCATGCCTGCGACTGCGCCTAACGCAATCAAAGCAACTGTCAAGGCATACTCAACCAGATCCTGCCCGTCTTCACGGTTCGTCAGGTCCTGGAACAATACAAAGAGTCTGAGAAGCATCTTGTTCATTGGTTCCTCCCCGTAGGATCTTGGAAAGTGGTAGTGATACCGTATCGGGGATAAATGAATATATTTACAGGAACAAAGGTAATGTCACGCGCAAATCAGTGAGATGGCGAGCTCTCGCACTCGTTCTCATGTGTGTGAACTTCGAACCACTGTGCTCCGAGCACAGTCCACACTCGACGGCTTGTTCTTCCAAAGGAAGCCGAGGTAGACAAACCCCCGCGCTCGCGCCATCCGGACACGGCGTGGGGCATACTTTTAGTTAGGGCCGGGGGAAGCGTGGTTCTTGCCGGCGCGAGAGCGCCATAGCGCTAACTTTGGCGCACAGGCCACTCTCGCAAGGGCATTGGACTTAACCGTCGCGGCGTCTCGACTTATAAGGAGGTGGACAGTGTGGTGCTGATGGTGGTGAATGCGTTGCTGATGCCCTGGGCAAGTACACCCATGCCGGCGACTGCGCCCAAGGCGATCAGAGCAACTACCAGGGCATATTCAACCAGGTCCTGCCCGTCTTCGCGATTCTTCAGGTCCTGGAACAATACATGAAGGCTAGAAAATAGATCGTTCATTGGTCTTTCTCCGAACGTCGTATTTGAATGATGTCAATGCTATCACAGCTATGACGAAGGACTGCTACCCCGCGGTAACTATAGTAATAGCCTGCTGGGAGCCAAAAAGGGCGCGTCTGGTGGGTTTTTTATCAGGCCGGTAGGAAGTACCTGCCGCGACAGACGGCTGAGAACCTCAACAAACCTACGGCCCTGCCACTCATAAAGCGCAAAGCTCCCGCAGAGTAGGCCGCTATGCCTGCCTTCTCGCCAAACTCCTTTAATTCCTCCAATGATCCTGAACAGGTGCAAAACCGCGCATGCCGCAAGGACTCTTGATCCTGGAGCCGAGCCCCTTGCGCGCTCCGGCTGACAACAGACAGAGAACCGCGCTAGCCCATGCGGACTTGGCGCGGCGACCTGTTCTTAATTGGGGCCCAGGGGAGAGTACGGTTCTTGCACGCGAGAGGACGCCTTAACACTAGCTTTGGCGCACAAGCCACTCTCGCAGTGACGCTTGTCTTAGCCGTCCTGGCTGGCTGCAGATTGCCTCGATTTATAACGAGGTCGCCAGAGTGGCGCTGATGGTTGTGAACGCGTTGTTGATGCCCTGCGCAAGCACACCCATGCCGGCGACTGCGCCTAAGGCGATAAGAGCAACTACCAAGGCATATTCAACCAGATCCTGACCTTCTTCGCGGTTCATCAGGTCCTGGAACTTCACGTACAGCTTAACGAGCATGTCGTTCATTGTTCTTTCTCCGTACATCGTTCGAGGTTAATAAAAGCACCTCTGCGGGGGCCCATGGAAAGGGTGCGTCTCCACACCCCTTCCTACAGGGGTACAGGCTTGTTACGAACGCAGATTTAGGCCCGTCGGCTTGTTCTTACGGAACAAGGCGAATGCCAAGCCCAGAAGTCCAGTACCGAGAAGCAGAAGGCTGCTCGGTTCAGGAGTGCCGGCTACCAGGGCGGGAGCAACACCGGTTGTTCCGTCCTGGAAAGTTATCGTGCCTGGCGCGTAGTAGCTGGCGCTTGTGAGCAAAACATAGCTATCCGCTGTCTCGCCCGGCATGAGAGGGGTGTTCAGGTACAGGTCGATAGTGCCGACGAGGGGCTCGTCTCCGGCGGACATGAACTCCGAGCCCGGCGGCGGCGTGCCCATGTTGCCTTCGGCCACGGTAAATGGCCCGAAGTTGGTGGTGGAAATATTTGCGATGCCGTCAGGGCTTGTAGGGCCCGTATTCGCCAAGGTATAGACGAAGTTCAGGCAAGTCGCGCACATCGCGTCCGCGCCGCCCACGTAAACGGCCTCGGAATAGGTGGCTTGGAATGGAGTGGGGTCGCCAGCAGTAACGATTCCGGAAACAGAGCCGGAGATCGTCGTCAACAATGTGCCTAGATTGGATAAGGTGATGCTCGTTCCTGCAGTCGACGAACTTGAGGAGCCCAGCACCTGCCATGAATCTGCCGACGCCGTCGGGGTGACCGCAAGGGCCATTACCATCGCGGCCATGAAGACTGCGAGCCTTCTCATTTTTCCTCCTGGGATCGCCCTTGCGGGCGTTTATTCTGCACCTCGCTCCCAAAACCCAACTCACAAAGTGCAGGTTGCGGTTTACTTGTTTGTTAGACGAATCCTGTCCAAAATGAAATACCCGGGGAAGGGCATTCACACCAGGATTCTCTTCATACTCCCATTCGACGTTCCAAATATCTCCCCGCCATGGGGTAACGGAGAAATCAGCAAGAATGAAGGTGTGCCTCCTGTTTCGAGAAACAGGAGGCACGGACCCAACTAAAACATGTTTTGGCTGGACGCCCTGCTCTTCCGGAACAAGGCAAATGCCAGGCCCAGAAGTCCCGTGCCGAGAAGCAGCAGGCTGCTCGGTTCAGGAGCAGCGCCAACCACCAGCGCTGATGCCACCCCGATAGTGCCGTCCTGGAAGGTTATCGTGCCTGGCGCGTAGTAGCTGGCGTTCGTTAGCAAGGCATAGCTACCCGCGGTCTGGCCCGACATGAGTGGGGTGTTCAGATACAGATTGACCGTACCAGCGAGGGGTTCATCTCCCCCAGCCAGGTAGTCCTGACCCGGTGCCCACGCCAAGTCGCCTTCGGCCACTGTAAACGTGCCAAAGTTGGTGGTGGAAATGTTTGCGATGCCGTCAGGGCTTGTAGGGCCGCTGTTCGTCACGGTGTAGACGAAATTCAGGCAGGTCGCGCACATCGCGTCCACGCCGCCCTGGTAAACGCTCTCGGTGTAAGTGGCGACGAATGGAACGGGGTCGCCAGTGGTGACGGCACCGGTAACAGTGCCGGTGATCGTCGTCAACCATGTGCCAAGGTTTGAAAGTGAGACGCTAGTCGATGTGTACGACGAACTTGTGGTTGTAAGCGTCACAGTCGAATCTGCCATCGCCGCTGGAGCGACCGCAAGGGCCGTCGCCATTGCGGCTATGGCGAACGCAAGTCTTTTCATGTTCTACCTCCTGGGACCGCCCTTGCGGGCTCTTCTTCTGCACTTTGCCCTTGGATCCCGATTGGCAAAATACAGGTTGGGTTTCCTTGTTTGCTAGACGAACCCCGTCGAACATGAAATGCCGGGGGAGCGGCATTCAAATCGGAATTCGTTTCGCACTTCTCTTCAAACGTACTTCACGCTTGCGCCCGTTCCACTTTCCCGTGGAATTTCGGCCGAAAGCGGGACCTGTCATATACGACTAGCAGTCCGCAAAAATGTGCCAGCCAACTACGACCGCAAATAAAGGCTTGCAGGCCTCTTCTTCCGGAACAAAGCGAATGCCAGCCCGAAAAGTCCTGTTCCCAACAACATCAGAGAAGAAGGCTCTGGGGCCTCCTGTGCCAGGTTAACTGAGAAATCCACGCCAGCGCCGCTGCCGCCCGTCTGCGCGTCAATGATCTCCAGCGTATTAGTGCCGGCATTCAATAGTATGCCGCTAAGCGAAATCGTATCAACGGAAATGCAATTCGGCACGCCAACAGCGCAGTGGTCGTCATCGCCTACAACGCCGAAGGGCACGATAACCTTGCCGTCCAACAAAACTTCAGCCGTGTCATCTGCCATCACGTCGATGGTGCCCGAATAGGTCAAGCTCCCACCTTTTGCCGTGAACGTCGTTTCGTAATAGTAAAAATCGTTTGCGTCGCATTGGCCGCCTGAGCAGTCAGGTCCGGCCGAAGCTGTGTTGGTAACCCAACTTGTGCCGGCGATCGCCGCCGTCCATACCCCGGATGACGAAGTGTCATAACTGGCCTTGGAGCCGCTCGCCGTTGTGGGGTTCGCTAAGGCTACAAGGTCTGTCGCATAACCCGAATTAAGCGGGCTGGTTCCGAGGAACTGCAGCGCCACGTTGTTCAATCCCGAAGCTGTGTAACCAGTGCCGTTTGAGTTGCTCCCGTAGCTCCCAATGCTAACGCTGTCTGCGTACGCTGCCGATGAAATTGTCAATAACGCCAAGGAAAAAACTGTCACTTTCAAGGTCGTTCTCACTTACCCTCCGGGACTTGCTCTATCGTTCGGGTTCCAGTCAGCAGGGGAGCCAGACAGAAACCAGGGTTAAAACACATCCGCAACTAACAGCAAGGTGCGAGTTAACCCAACTAAAACTTTCCGACCTCCTGGTACAAGGAGCGGCTTTCGAAGTACGTTTTCACTTGGCACAGTCAAATTTCCGCCACATTGACAGCTATCGCTCCGTCCCGAAATCACGGGCCGAAAACCTGCACCAACAATACTTACCACACCTCCCAAGCCGGAATAGGGGGTCGTCCAGTTGTCGAGAGACCCACTTTCGAAGTCGGGGAAACTCCTACCATGGGTTCTGCGATATTAGGTAATCTGGGGGCCTGTGTCAAGCGGTATTTTCGCATTTTGGCCATGGCTCACGACACGTCACTTACCCACGCAATTAAGTAATAAAAGACTTTAATATAGAGTAACTATTGGTCTTGTTACTCATGTGACTACGATATGATTACTAACTCGTATTGTCGGTTGATTACTTGAAGCTTTCCGCCACATTTTTACCGCCTTCGCGCCCGCCAAAACGAACTCACGCCCAGGTAGAGAAATACCGCCATCATCGCTGCCGAAGCCAAAAATTCGCGGTGATCCGGACCCTGCGCATAGCTTGCGCGGTTCTTCCACAAGAAGGACGCGCTCACAAGTACAAAAATGAAGAAAAAGGCGCCCGTCACTTCCAGCCACAGGATCGCGCCCAGCCGCTGAAAGGGACGCAGGAATCCGCCCACGCCGCGCGCCACGCCCTTCGCGGTCTGACCCGCGGCCCGACCCGCCGCCTGCTTGGTCTGCCCGGCAGGTGAGGCTGCGCTGCCCTGCACTGCAGTCTCCGCCCCGCCGGCCAGCCGCTCAGTGGCTATCCGCCCCGCAACCCGTAGACCGATGCCCAGGGCTCGCCCAATGCTTTGAGGTCTCATTCCGTCTATGATGGTAGCAGCGACGTTGCCAAACCGCCCTCGCAGGCTTTGGACAATTTGCTCTTGCTGCCGAGCGGCAGCGGAAGTAAGGTATAGAAATCCGCGCCGAAGCCCGCGCTGAGATCCGCGCGCCGGCCAAGGCCACTGGAGGTAATTATGACGACACGTCTGCGCGAACTCGTTCAGCAACTTGGCGAGGCGATCCATGAGTCGGTCATCGAGAGCGAGAAGATCGCCGGCGTGGTCCAGGATATCCGCAGACACGGCTTCGATGTTCTGCTGATGCTCGAGGCCACTGTCGCTCTCAACGACCTTGCCGCCAAAGAGACCGAGCAGGTCGAAGTCCCCGTCGGACACACCCCAGCCGAGCTGCCTTTCACCCCGAATGATCTCAGCTTTCTCCGCTCCCTTCGCATTTCCGTCGCCGGCGAGACGGAAGACAACCCCGACTCCGGCGTCGAATAAAGTTAAAACGCTCCATTCCGCTTCTCTCAGCACAGGCAGCCTCTCGACAGCTTCCCCGCCTGGGGTAAGCTGGTTGTCGAGGAGACTCTTGCCGAAAATGCTCAGGCTGAACCGTTTTCCCCTTGCCTCACTGGCCGTCTTTGCCCTTTCCACCATCCTGCTCCACGCACAGCAACCTGCGCCGGACACGCCCAAAGAAGACTACATCCGCGCCCACTACACGAAGTACGAGTTCAGCATTCCCATGCGCGACGGCAAGCGGCTCTTCACGGCGGTTTATGTGCCCAAGGACGCTGCCGCCGGCCCCTACCCGTTTCTGATGGACCGTACCCCCTATAACGTTGGTCCTTACGGCGAAGATCAGTATCCGCAACACCTCGGCCCGTCCGAGGAATTCGAAAAAAGCGGATACATCTTTGTTTATCAAGACGTGCGCGGCCGCTGGATGAGCGAGGGC
>JBAPYY010000299.1:0-2544 GCA_049284975.1 Occallatibacter sp. | reverse complement strand
TGCCGTCGCCAAGGTCGAGTGGCCCTTTAAGGCACACATGAGCGGCTTTCCCGCCTGGATCACCTGGGTCTCGGTGCACATTTTCTTCCTCATCGGCTTCCGTAACCGGCTTTCGGTCATCGGCGGTCTGCTATGGACCTATTTCACCTATACGCGCGGCGCCCGTCTCATTACAGGAACGCGGAACCTGCCGGGGTGGAATGAAGAGTTCCGGTCGCGGTGAAGCCTCATCCCAGCTTGACCTGTCGTCAGGGCGTACCTTACCTGTCTCAGCCATAAGGCTTCTTTGTTATAGGCAGAATTGCGAAAGCGAAGGCTATCACGCCGCTTCGAGCGGCCGCTTGATTCGACTGACGCCTTTGCCGGACGAGACATTGAAGTGGGGCGCAATCACGACTCGCTGCCCACCTTCAATACTCGTCATTACGACATAAAACACAGGCATCTTCTATTGGACAAAGGTAGTGATCGGTACCTTGGTACGAGCGTAAGACTCATGCCGGCGCAGTTGGCACAGCTCTCTGGAAGTAAGTGGCGGGGCTAATCAATGCAGAACTGTCGAGCGGCGATCGCGCCGACACTCAAGCGAGCACTCGTGCCGGGAACAAACTGCCTTGATCACCGATTCGTAGTTCCGTTTATTGAAGCCGCTGCGCTTCGTCGCGTCTAAGGCATTCCGCATATCTTAAGGTCCATACGAACGTATTGGCTGTACCTTTGTCTAATGGTGTCTCATCGACATCTGTGGCTTAATCACTCCCATACACCGAGTGCGGACAGTACTGAGAGCATTCAAGAGGGGGGCATCGATGAGCCAGTTATCACAGAATACAGAATCGAGAATCACGAGCCTTGGGAGTCTTCGGCCGTTCGACAATCCCAGCGTATGGCGTGCTGAAGCAGAGCGAGATTTGGAGATTGTGGCTGCCGTCCAAGCTGGGTTGTCCGCTGCTTTCGATGAACTCCAGAGGCAGTACTCGCGCCGACTCTTTTTGGCTATCTTGCGTATTACGAAAAATCGAGAGGACGCAGAAGATGCTCTCCAGGACACATTTTTGAGGGCCTTTCTGGCACTCCCTCAGTTTGAGTACAGGTCAAGCGTTTACTCGTGGCTTTTACGGATTGCCATCAACTCTGCGCTGATGATTCTTCGCAGACGGCGAACTCGCCGTGAAGTGGACACTGTGTTTTCCGTAGAGGGATGTGATGATTATTGTCCGCTTCAGATAGAGGATAAGACCCCGAATCCGGAACAACTCTGCGAGTTACGCCAGCGGTGCAATCGTGTGATAAACGCAATCCAGAAGCTTAAGCCTCGATTGCGCGCACCGATCGAGATCCAAATGGCTAGTCAGCGCTCCATGGAAGAGCTTGCCAGGGAACTGAATATCTCGGTGCCGGCAGTGAAAACCAGGCTATTTCGAGCACGGGTCCAGCTGGCCCACCACAACTCAGTGAAAGAGGGTATAGGGGCTTTAACCGCGCAATAAAAAGGGTTTCTTGGTCCGAAGAATCGAAACAGCTCAGATCGTGCTACTGAGCCAATGAACAATCATCAATGCAATTAGACCATGGTATAGCGCCATACCTTCGTCCAATAGATTCGACTGTCAGATTGTGGCTTAATTGCAACTATGAAGCTGGCATGCACCGATCGAGGGCGAAGCAAGTCATGGTGGCCACTGCAATTCGGGTCATGTGGAATATTGATCTTCCCTTGCGGAGCCAGCCAGTTTTCCTGGAGAGAGAGACCGGGAGAACCACCGTGGCCTTAGGGGGAGACATGCGATCCGAGCTGGTCTTTTGCGCAAATAGACATGTATCCAACCGCTACCTGCTAGTGCGGGCTGCAGCACAGGCAGTCAGGAAGGTCCACCGACCCCATACTCGGATTGCAGACACCACCAACGAAGTGCTTGAGTGGTTCGCGCGTGGAAACCCGTTCGCCATCCGAGTCACCAGTGCGAGAACATCCACAGTCCCGGTACAACGCGCGGCATGATTCATTATTTGCCGGTTTGCGACGACTCGTGGTCTCAAATCGCTGCGGGGGTTTGATGGCGAAAAACTCAGGAGCCGATCGCCTCATCCAAGCAATCAGCGTAAGCCATTGTTGGAGTCGTGCATGAGCCACGGAATCGGACTTGTGCAGGACAAGCATCGAGGCATTGTTTTGGATTCTTGCGGGTCAGGTGGGAAACCTGGTACAGAAAGTGCTCGCGAGCTGCGGCGGGGCCGGTGCGTACCTCGCAGCGGCTCTGGGGAGCGCGATTCATGCAGGTCTTCGATGGACCGGCGATATTGAGACGGAGAGACTGAGAAACCACAAGGAGTAACACGTGAGCAACAGCTTTCCGTCCGTCTACCTGGCGAGGCACGGTGAAACGGCGTGGTCAGTTACTGGTCAACACACCGGCCTCACTGATTTACCGCTTACGGAGCGCGGGGAATGCAACGCCCGACAACTGCGGGAGCGGTTGGGTGAACAGACGTTTGCGAAAGTGTTCACAAGCCCTCTGCAACGCGCCATGCGGACCTGTGAAC
>JBAPYY010000298.1:0-4019 GCA_049284975.1 Occallatibacter sp. | reverse complement strand
AGCCAGAAGTGTTGTGGACACATACGCATCCTGCACGGGAATGCAGTTGACTCGAAATACGGGTTCGCTCCGGCTCCGGTGCAGCACCACCAGTCGCCTATGCGGGTTCAGGGCGGAAATCAGACGTTCAACGCCTGCTCTTCTGATCGCGCCAGGAGATCTTGTGCTTTCCCCTTGCCTGAGACTTACATGGGCCCACCTGGTAACCAGATGGATGATTACGGCCGTAAGTTTCTGGAGACAAATTACTCTACAACGGGCAAAGTGAGATTTCTCTAGTCTGGTGCTAATCAGACAGTACACACGACTCTGGGTAGTTCGGTCTCTTGTGAGTTCCTTCTCCAGCGCATACCTTGGGATTCTCAGCGGGTTCACCTGCAGGCGGGATGCGAATGAGTGAAAGCTACAAACCCATGCAACGTCTCATAGAACTGCGAAAAGCCAAGCGCTACCTTTTGAATGCGCCGGCGCACTTCATATGGGCGCCCAAAGGGGGAGAACCGCAAAGCGGCCAAGGCGTTACACGTGACATCAACACTTTTGGGGTCTATATCGAAACGGATGCATTGCCACTGCTCGATGCACTCGTCCAATTGGAGATTGTGTTTCCCAAATTGGCGGACACCGGTTCCGGAATGCACCTGCATGGCGAGGGCGTAGTGCTTCGTACTGAGTCCCGCGGTTCCCAAGGTGCCGGTGCCAGCGACGGAGGATTCGCCATTTCAACGCAGTTTTCTCTTGAACCACCTGAATCATCTCTTTCGCACCTGAAGACTTTGAACAAATCTGTAAGATCCGGCTTTTGAACGGACGCTGAGTGCAAGACGCACCTCGTTAAGAGACAGTTTTTCTTCTCAGGGGCTGTGGAAAAGGGACTTTCCGAGTAAGGATGGCAGAGCCATGTCCGAAATTCGTGAGCAAGAGGCCGGCTTAGACAATATGGGAGAATTTTGCGCTGGAGGGGAATCTGCGCGGCAGTGGTTTGCGTTGTACACCACCCCCCGCCACGAAAAGCACGTCTCTGAAATGCTGACGGAGCACGAGATAGAGACCTTCCTGCCGCTCTATCGGGCGACCCGGCACTGGAAGAAGAGCCGCCCGGTGGTTGTGGAATTGCCGATATTTCCAACCTACGTTTTTGTGCGCATTGCAAGGCAGGCGCGGGGCGCTGTCCTTGGCATACCTGGGGCGCTGTCGATCGTAGGCTCGGCGCGAGAACCATGGCCCCTGCCTGACCTTGAAATCGAAGCAATACGTCATGGCGCGCAGATGCGCAAGATCGAGCCCCACCCCTACCTGGTCGTGGGCGAAAGGGTGCGCATAAAGGCTGGGATGATGGCCGGCGTGGAGGGAGTTCTGGTCCGCAAGAAGAACGAATTTCGCGTGGTCGTTACCCTGGACACGATCATGCAGAGCGTAGCGGTGGAAGTTGCGGCCGACGATGTCGAGCCGGCTATCCGCCCGTCCTGAAAGCGAGCGAGAGTACCTCTCTATCTCTTATCAGCTCACGAAACTGCAGGGAAGCTAATCATGACAGAAGAACCCGAGGAGCATAATTCAGAGCCGTTCGACTTGCTGCGTTGGCTCAACGTATTTCGCCGCCGCTACATCCATTTCCTTGTGCCGCTGCTTCTTGGGTGGCTCGCAGTCTGGGGAGCAAGCTGGGTTCTGCCAGTGCGCTATAAGTCGAGCACGTTGATCCTGGTAGAGCAGCCAACAATGCCAAAGAACTATGTCGAACCAAATGTCAGTGAAGACTCGCAAAACCGGCTGCAGAGTATTGAGCAACAGATTCTTAGCCGCACGCGCCTTCTGCTGATCATCGATAAGCTGCATCTCAGTGGGACGGGAAAAGAGAAGATCACTCCGGATCAAAAAGTTGAGCGAATGCGGCAAGACATTAGCATCGAGCTCGTTCGCGACAATCAAGGCGCAAAGATCACCGCATTCAAGGTCAGTTATTCAGCTCGCGATCCATATTTAGCCCAGCAAGTAACCAGCGAACTGACGGATTTGTTCATCAACGAGAATCTGGAGGTGCGGCAGCAAGAGTCGGAAAATACGACCCAGTTTCTTACGAGCCAGTTGGAGAATGCGCGGACAGGTCTCGCGGAGCAAGAGGCGAAGGTGCGAGAGTTTCAAGCACAGCACGAGGGCGCCTTGCCTTCCCAGCAGGCGAGCAACCTTCAAATTCTAGCTGGATTGCAGGCGCAGTTGCAGAACGACCAGGATGCGCTCAATACCGCGAAACAGCAGCGAGTCTACCTCCAGGCGCAGATGGAGCAATACCGAGGATTGCATGGAACCTCCCGGACTGCGGACGGGGCCCCGGCAGGGTTGTCAGCTATTGACCAGGAACTTGAGAGATTAAGAACAAAACTCTCGGATCTCACCTCGCAATATACCGATAGCTATCCAGAAGTTCAGAGTGTGAAGGACCAGATAGCCAAGACCGAGAAGAGAAAGGCCAATCTCGCTGCCGATCTGAAGAATAGTGCCAATAGCGGTCAACAGCCGGCCGATCGATCCGCCGCACCCGACGGAGAGGACGCTTTACTGGGCACGCCTGCGCTGCAACTGCAAGGCCAGTTGCAAGCCAACCGGTCAGAGATTGCGAATCGCGAGCAGTCGATTGCAGCTTTGAAGGCAAGAATTAACGAATACCAAGCGCGGCTAAACGGGGAGCCTGCCGTTGAGCAACAACTGGCCGATCTAACCCGTGGATACGATCAATCCAAAGCTGATTACGACAGCCTGCTCAAGAAGAAGAATGATTCCGAGATGGCGACAAGCATGGAACAAATGCAGCAGGGTGAGCGGTTCACCGTACTTGATCCTCCAAGCTTGCCGCTCACTCCGGATTTTCCCAACCGCCTCAAGTTCTGTGGAATCGGGCTAGGCGTCGGGTTGGCGCTAGGCCTCATTGTTGCGGGTGGATTTGAGGCCTTGGATGACCGCATGTACGGTGAGAAGGAAATCAAGACGTTGCTTCCCGTGGCAATTTTATCTGAGGTCCCACAGATCCTGCTCCCGTCTGATGAACAGAGCAGTGTGAGAAAAATGGCATTGGGATGGACCTTGGGTGCGCTGGTCGCAGCCACCATCCTGGCTGGTTCCGCCTACACTTATCTTCATCAATAGGAACGGCAACGAATGTACAAGGCCTTTTTCAAACTCGCGCGCAATCCGTTCAATCCCACGCCTGACCCCGTATGTTTTGTGCCGACCAAGCGACACAACGAGGCGCTGGCAGCCCTCTATCATGGTGTTCGGCAGCACAAGGGATTTGTTGTGTTGACGGGAGAAGTAGGCACAGGCAAAACCTTGCTGCTGCGGTGCCTGCTCGGGCTGTTGAAGGAGAGTAAAGATGTTGCATATGCATATCTATTCAATGGGCGGCTTTCCCCGACCGAGTTCCTGCAGTACATCCTCTCCGACTTCGGGCTCCCCGCGAGTGGTAAAAGCAAATACGAACTCCTGCTAGATCTCGGCAGTTTCTTGGCATCGAGGGGTTCGACAAGAATGACAACTGTGCTCATCGTGGATGAGGCGCACCATTTGTCCGCAGACATACTCGAGGAGGTCCGGCTTCTGTCGAACTTGGAGACGACTGATGACAAGTTGTTGCAAATCGTGCTGGTTGGGCAACCCGAACTTGACGTGAAACTCGATTCAGTGGGGCTAAGGCAACTCAAGCAACGGATTGCGGTTAGGACCCAACTTGGCGCATTGGATGCAGATGAGACCAAGCGGTACATCGAACAACGTCTGCAGATTGCCGGAGAAGGACCACATTCCAGTTCATTGTTCTCCGAAGAAGCCATCCTGTCCGTGTATCGCTATTCGCAGGGTCTCCCACGCTTGATAAATACAATTTGCGAGAATTCCCTAATTGCGGCCTACGCGAGACGATTGCCTGGCGTAACTCCAGAGATAGTCGGAAACGTGGCGAAAGAGTTCCGCTTGGATGTGGCTCCCTCGTCCGATGCCGAGCAAGCTGAGGTACCCAATCAAATGGA
>JBAPYY010000297.1:0-3735 GCA_049284975.1 Occallatibacter sp. | reverse complement strand
GGAGACGGGGATCGAACCCGCGACCAACAGCTTGGAAGGCTGTGACTCTACCACTGAGTTACTCCCGCCCAAATCAGTGATCAGTTGTCAGTGATCAGTTTCATCCTGCCGATGGAAGCCAAATTAGCTTCCCGGCCGCTGCCGTCCTGACCACTGATCACTGACCACTGTTCACTGTACTTCTGGAGCTGATGACCAGGATTGAACTGGTGACCTCTCCCTTACCAAGGGAGTGCTCTACCAACTGAGCTACATCAGCCCTTTAAACCTGAAAGCCAGTCCTTAGCTTACTGACTGTCTTTCTCTCCCTGCCTGCGAATCTTCTCCGCCTGCCAGGCTAAAACCGTCTTCAACGCCAGCCCGCCAAACACAACCAGCGGAACCAGCCTGATCTGCACCGCCCTGCCCTCGACGTCGAACGTTCCGTCGCCGATCATGAACCAAGCCAGCAGAGCCAAAATTCCAAACAGCACCAGCGCAATCCAGAACTTCCGATCAAGATCGTCGCCAGTACTGCCGAGACCCTCAACGAGGCGCTTCTGCTCAGCCCTGTAAAGATTCATCTGGCTGCGCTCCCTCGCGCACTGCAAATCAAATCAACCTGCAACCACTCCAGTGAATCAACCACCACCGAAGCTAAAAGCTGATAACTAAAAGCTAAAAGCTGCTTTTCTGGTGCACAGGGGAGGATTCGAACCTCCGTAGCTCGCAAGGAGCGGCAGATTTACAGTCTGCTGCCATTAACCGCTCGGCCACCTGTGCCCGTGTTGTCCGAGCCACTCACTCCGCATCCTCGCGGCCCGCGCGACCCGCTTCCTAACTCCGCTAACCCCGCCAGCACCGCTGTTTCTTATCAACTTCCGCGCACGCCGCAACGCCCGGTGTCTTCCGGATTTGCAAGCCTGCGCCTGAAGTGGATTCACTGCGAAGGACAGGCCCGGCACTAAAAAATCATGGCGCCGGTAAACTTTCGCCGCTTCGGACCTCTGGTTCCGGCCTCCGTTTTGTGGAGCTGGCGAAGGGATTTGAACCCCCGACCCTCTGATTACAAATCAGATGCTCTACCAGCTGAGCTACGCCAGCTCATGACCCACAAGAAGCAGTCCCGAGACACCGAAAAAACGCAGACACACCACAACTTCCCGCGTTCGACGGCACAGGAGTCAAGGTTAGCATAGTGCCCCGCAGGGAGCAACAAAACCGGAAGAAAACAGGAAAACGCAGGCTACCGGAGCGAGCACGGGGCATGCGGTCAAGCCTACGTCTCCACCACCGAAAAATGCAGCTCCTCCTGCGAACGCAGCAGCGCCGCGTGAAATGCCGTGACCATGAAGAACAGCCAGCAGCCGATGACGTAGGGGACGTATGGCATGAGCGTCTGCGCCCAGAGATGCTGCGACATCCAGTGCGACGAGTGCGGCACGAAAAGATGAATCAGATTGAGAAGATGCAGAGCTGGCTTGAATGCAACCGATCCCCCGGTCAGATTCAGGCTCCAGCGCATCCACCCCGGGCACCAGCGCTTATAGGACTTCAGCAGCCATCGGCCCTCCTCAGTCCGCGCCAGATAAATCTGCACCGTACTGGCCGAAGCAATACACAGCACAAGAAGAGCGCCGCCGATCCAGAAATAGCCGTTCGGACGCAGCCTGCCGCGCAAGGCGATATCCACACAGAGCATCACCGCGCTCGTGGCCATGCCCGCGAGGCCGGCGAGCTCCGCGAGGCTGCAAACGACACGCATGGCCGGAGAGAGCACCTGCGGCATCTGTTCGAGCGCCGACTCACCCACCTTCAGCGGCACGTGAATCGCAAGATCCGATCCCGCCAGGTCACGATCGAGCAACACCGAATCGGTAAGATCATCTGGATTGACGTGCACCGGAACGGTGCGGCCTTTGAATTGAGCGGCCCACGCCTTCGCCCGTTCTTTCGATGGAAACGTGCGCCGGTACTCGCCCATCTGCAATTCGGGATTACGGTAAAAATACGTGAGCGTGGCCACATTATGCCCCTTCGCTTCCGGCGTAAGCGGCGTAGTCACAGTGGGAATCTCGATTGTTGCGGTGATGGTGGGCCAGTTGAGCGCTGCCTTCTTGCGCGCCCGCTCCTGGCGAAGCCTCCACCAGTGCCGGACGATGGCAAAGACAACGATGCCCGCGACTGCGAGGGCACCCAGATGATTGAGGATCGCGGGCCTTGCAGAAACAAACACGGCTGCGGTGTGTGCGGGCGAAAACATAGCGCGCGGAATTCGGCCCCTGAAGTTTCACGGCGATTATCGCATGAAGCTCCAGAAAGGCAGCCCCCGGCTACATGGTCCTAAAAACACTCTTGCGCAATCCACCCGCGTGGTAGATGATGCTGTTGCTTCCAATTCACGGGTCTGTTGTGCACTGAACAATGAGGAGATGCTTCATGCGTAAAGCTCTTTCGGGCTTCATCTGCTTGATTTGTTGCCCCTTGATCGTGGCTCAGCAAGCGCCTACCCCTGCCCCGGCCACTGCCAATACAGATTCTGGTTCGGCTACCGCTGCTGCCCCACAGCCGCCACAGACTCCGCAGCCACACACGCTAATGGACGGAACACCCGTCAAATTGCGTCTAAGCGAAACCATGTCTTCTGCAACGGCAAAGGTGAATCAGGAGGTTCCCTTCGAGGTTGTGGAAGATGTCAAGGTCGATGGCGTAGTTGTGCTTCCGAAGGGGGCAACTGCGATAGGCACAGTCACCGACTGCAACCCCAGGAGGAGCATGGGCAGAGCCGGGAAACTGGATATCAGTATCAGCTACGCGCGTCTTGCAGATCAGGAAAAGGCGGCTCTGCGAGCGATGCAGGATAACAAGGGGGGTGGTCACGTGGGCGCAATGACCGGTGCAATGGTGGCAACTTCGATCGTTTTCTTCCCCGCTGCCCCGCTCTTCCTATTCATGCACGGAAAAGATATCACCATCCCCCAGGGCACCGAGATCACCGCCTTCGTCGAGGGCGACATGCACCTCGACATGGCGAGATTCAGTTCCGGTCCGCCGGTGCCGACCGCTGCGGCCCCTGAGTCCCAGGCCAGTCTTGTGATCGACTCCTCACCGCCCGGCGCAGATATCGAAGTCGACGGCGGGTTTGTTGGCAACACGCCCTCTACAGTTTCCGTTGCTCCCGGCAGCCATCGAATCACCGTGAAGAAAAAAGGCTTTAGCGATTGGGCCAGGAGCGTCAACGTGACCGGCGGCAACGTGCACTTAAATGCTGAGCTGGACGCAACTCCTGCTTCCGCGCCTGCGGCAACACCCGCTCCGGCACAAGCACCCGTGTCCGCGCCCACTGCCACAGCGCAGCCGCAATAGGCCCCGACAAATGCGAATGTCGACCGCCTAACGAAAGGTAGGGCTCGGGTTGAGGATCTCCTTGCGCAAATCCGAATCTCGGCAGATCATCTTCTGACAGCAGAAATCTCGTTTTTCGGGTCATGGATTGGGGCGACTCTATGAAGATTTCAAAAGGTTTCGTTGTCTGCATTCTTTTCGCCACGAGCTATACCGCATGGGGCAAGAAGCCTGAGCACGAATGGAAAGTAGGTACCGTACTGGACGAAAGCCGCTCGCGATACTTCGTTGGGATGCTCAACAATTCGTCGGCCCAAACCAACGAAAACGGCACGTTGACCGGGAGCGCAAACAGCACCTCTTATGGCGACGTGACGAATACGCAGATAAACGGCAGCTACTCCGGAACAC
>JBAPYY010000296.1:0-2057 GCA_049284975.1 Occallatibacter sp. | reverse complement strand
GTTTCTATCGCCGGCAGGGTTGCCACGTGAGGCGTACGACCAGCAGGTAAGCGATGCGCTGCGCGAGGCTGGAGCGGAGCTGGTACTGATGATCGGCTACATGCGCATCGTCTCCACCGAGTTTACTGAAGCGTGGCGAGGAAGAATGTTGAATGTTCATCCGTCGCTGCTGCCAGCGTTTGGCGGGCTGATGAACCGAAGTGTGCACGAGGCGGTGCTGGCCGCCGGCGTAAGCGAGACCGGGTGCACAATTCACCAGGTGACTGAAGACGTGGATGGCGGCCCGATTGTTTTGCAAAAGCGTTGCCCTGTGCTGCCAGACGATACTGCGGAGATGTTAAAGGACCGCGTGCAAGCGCTTGAGCAGGCTGCATTCGTTGAGGTGTTGAGAAGTTGGAGGGTGTGATGGTGGAGGCGAAGAAGAGAGCGGACGTTGGGATCGTTATGGGATCGAAGTCCGATTGGCCAACGATGGAAGCAGCGGCCAAAGTGCTTGACGAGCTAGGAATAGCGAACGAAGCGGAGGTAATCTCCGCGCACCGAACTCCAGACAGGGCAATACAATACGCCGAGAGCGCGAAGGAACGCGGGCTGCGCGTGATTATTGCCGGAGCGGGTGGCGCGGCGCACCTAGCGGGGTTTCTGGCGGCCAAGACGAGCTTGCCGGTGCTGGGCGTGCCGATGAAGAGCAACGCGCTGAATGGTCTTGATTCACTGCTGTCGATCGTGCAAATGCCGGCAGGAATACCGGTGGCGACGTTTGCCATTGGGGAAGCAGGGGCGAAGAATGCGGGCCTTTTTGCCGCTGCGATTCTGGCGCTGGAGGACAAGGCGATAGCGCAGCAGTTGGAACAATTTCGCAGCAAGCAGACAGAGGCGGTTCTGAGGGGATCTGATCCACACGCATGACGAAAGCACCGAGGTCGCGCCAGGGGTCCGGACGCCGCGTAAATGACGCTGATGCTGGCGCAAGCCGGTAGCGGGGCAGGCTGGATGAGCAGACAAATTTGAATCACGGTCATAACTGGATTTCGCTCGTATGATCTTGGTTTTAGGCTGCTTATGAAGATCGTCTTCCCCTGTTTCGCTATATCTTGGGTCAGATTGTTGCAGACAGCCGGTTCTTTTCTTTGGCGAAGGAAACAGGGACAAGATGCGCCCACATAATGCCTTGGGCGACGCAGGTCTTATCTGCCAGGGAAAACCAAAACCTCTATTTCTCCGTGCTTGACAAGGTGCTTATGGCCTCCTTACCAAAACGTGGGAATATCTGCCTCGGATAAGCAAACTGGCGAACGCGGAGGTCTTGTCAAATTGAGGCAAGGGCCTTATCCTCAAGGCAATGGCCGGAGATTGCAAAATCATCGCGCAAAGGTTCCCCTTTCAGAGCGCAGATGTCCAATTTTATCTGAGGTTTGAAACGATTTGCCGGCTGCGGACACTATGTAAGTAGAACCTCACTAAGATTGAGATGCTTGATCAAATTGTTGACGGGCCTACGCAGGAGCTTTCCCAGCTCTTGACGGATTTTTTGTAGTTTTCGTTTCCCTGTAAGAAAGCCTTGGTATGGTGATCATTGAATGGAGGGCTTAGCTTATTGTCTTGCTAAGTCAGCAAGGCGGAGCCATACCCAGATTCATACTCGAGAAGGGAGGAAGCCCCCCTTCAATTCATTATTTAGCACTCCGGATCGGCGCTCTCTCGTTCGCGCGATGCGCCGGTTGAACCAGGGACTTCAAATGAGTCTTCAGATGATTGGCCAAACACTTAGCGGTCAGGTCTCCCTGAATTCAACAATCACGAGTTCTGCGTGCGATCGCAATTGGCACGCGGTATTCACTGTTCCGCAACACGAAAAGTCGGTAGTGAAGCACCTTGACCTGCGAGAGGTTGAGTCATTTCTCCCCGTCTATGAAACTGTCCGCGTCTGGAAGAACCGGCAACGGATGAAGCTCATTCTGCCGCTGTTTCCAACCTATCTGTTTGTGCATATCAATTTCAGGGAACGGGCGAAAGTCCTCCAGTCTCCTGGAGTGTTGCAAATTGTGGGCAACAAA
>JBAPYY010000295.1:0-2881 GCA_049284975.1 Occallatibacter sp. | reverse complement strand
GGACAAGTCCGCCCGCTCAATTCGAAACGGAATGTCAGGTTGGTCGCGTCGAAGCCTCAACTGGTCCGATGCTTTGACTTGAAGCAGGACCGTGGTAATCGGCGCGCAGAATGGACCCACCCCCCCTTGTAGAATCGGCGCGCAAAATGGACCCACCGTAGCCGGCTCCGCAAGCTGAACTCCTGTACCCGGAGTTCTCAGCTTGAAAGGAGCCAAGGATGCTCACGGTGGACAAGTATGCACGTATTCGCCAGGCCCATCGCGATGGCATGTCGGTTCGCGCCATCGCCCGCACGTTTCACCATTCGCGACGCAAGGTGCGCGAAGTGTTGGCCGACCCCGAACCCAAACCGTTTGCTCGGTCCGACCAGCCGGCCATCAAACTCGGCAAGTTTTACCCCGTCATCCAGCAGATTCTGGCTGACGATGAACAGGCCCCGCCCAAGCAGCGGCACACCTTTCGCCGCATCTTCGAGCGACTGCGTGACGAGCACGGCTACAGCGGCGGTTATGATGCCGTGCGCCGCTACGCCGGCAAACACCAACGCCAACACGTCGAGACGTTCATTCCGCTCACACGCGATCCGGGGCAACGGCTCGAAGCCGATTTCGGCCACATCTACGTCGATTTTCCCCAGGGCCGACAGCAAATTCCCGTGCTGCTGCTCGTCTGGTCGCATTCGGATTGCCCCTTCACCTTGGCCCTGCCCAGCGAACGCACCGAAGCCATCCTCGAAGGCATGGTGCGCGGCTTCGAGTTCTTCGGCTGTGTGCCACGCGAGGTCTGGTGGGACAATCCCAAGACCGTGGCGGCGGCGATTTTCAGCGGCCGGCAGCGGCGCTTGCACGAACGCTATCAGGCCCTGGCCAGTCACTACGTCTTTGACCCTCTCTTTTGTCTGCCGGCCCACGGCAACGAAAAGCCCTACGTCGAGAATCGCGTCAAAACCTTGCAACGCCGCTGGGCCACGCCGGTGCCGCACGCCCACGACCTGGCTGAGTTCAACGTCTACTTGCGCGATTGCTGCCTGAAGGATCGCGAACGCACTTCGGGGGAACACAACGAGACGATCGGCCAGCGCTTTCAGCGCGATCAGCAGCGGGCCCTGGCCTTGCCGAGCGTGGCTTTCGACCCCTGCATCTACGCGCAGGCCAAGATCGACAAGTATCAGACGGCACGCTTCGACCAGGTGCGTTACAGCGTACCCAAGTGCTATGCCTTTCAAACGGCGACCATGAAGGCTTACGTCGAACGCATTGACATCGTGGTGTCACACCAGGTGATTGCCCGCCATCAACGCAGTTATGACCCCGGCAACCAGGTGCTCGATCCGCTGCATTATCTGGCTTCGCTGCAGCGTCGCCCCGCCGCCCTGGATCATGCCGACGTGTTTCGCCAGTGGAAGTTGCCGGCCATTTTCCAGGACATGCGTGAGAGGCTCGAAGCCCGGCATGGACCAGGGACAGGCCGGCGTCACTACGCTCGCATCCTGGAATTACTGCAGTTTCATCCGGTGCCGCGCGTACGCCAAGCGCTCGAACAGAGCCAGGGTTTCGACGGCCTCGATGCCGAGGTCATCGCCCAGCGCACCCGCCAATTGGCCTTGCGCGAGCAGCTTGAAGAAGCCCCCGCCGCCGCTGTCGGCGCTCATGCCGATCAGGCCCTGCGTCTGCAGGTCCCCGTCCCAACGCTCGATCACTATAACCAATTTCTCTGTCCAGGAGATAACCTAGATGAGTGCGAATCCCAACCCGCTGTTGCGTGCCAACCTGAAAGCGCTGCGTCTGCCGACGATGCTGGCCGAGCATGAAAAGCTGGCCCAGGACGCGGCCGCCAGCAATCAGACCTTTGAGGAATATCTGCTGCGGCTGACGGAGCTGGAGTTGGCCGCCCGCTCGGCCAACGCCCTGGCCGCCCGCATCCGTCAGGCCGAGTTTCCCGTGCTCAAGGAACTCGACGGCTACGATTTCTCCGCGCTGCCGACGCTCAACAAGCAGAAGATCCTGGAGCTGGCCCGCTGCGAATGGATCCGCCAGCACAGCAACTGCTGTCTGGTCGGCAGTGTGGGCACCGGCAAAACGCATTTGGCCATCAGCCTGGGCCTGGCTGCGTGCCGTGCATCGCTGCGAGTGCGTTACTTCACGGCCGCGGCCCTCGTCAATGCCCTAGAGGAGAAGCAGAAGCAGTACCAACTCGATCGTCTGCTGGGCCAGCTCGACCGCGTCGATTTGCTCATCTGCGACGAACTGGGCCATCTCACATTCAGCCGCAGCGGCGCCGAACTGCTTTTCCAGGTATTCGCCGACCGCTACGAACGCAAGAGCCTGCTGCTCACGAGCAACCTGGCCTTTAGCGAATGGACCACGATCTTTCATGGCGAACGCATGACGGCGGCATTACTGGACCGCTTGACGCACCATTGCCAGATTTTCGAGATGAACGGCGAAAGCTACCGCTTCCGCGAGTCGATGAAAAACAAGAGGAAAAAGAGTTGAAGCACCACCCGGACGCGACCCCGGCGGTCGCGCGGCGGGGGGAGGGGCCGTAACTCCAGTCGGGCTACGCCCTCCTTCCGTTACGGCCCCTCCCCCCGCCCCGGAAACTCACCCTTTCCCTACCCTAGGTGGGCCCATTTTGCGCGCCGATGTGGGTCCCTTTTGCGCGCCGATTACCAGCCTGGCCCCCGTGTAGGCCGCGAAACAGAACATGGGGAAGACCCAAGGGAAGAACTTCTGCCGTTCCCGGATAATGCTGCCATTCGACTTGACGTGGGCCAGGAGTGCCTCGACTTCAGACATCGTCAGGTAGAGAGAATCCCACAGTTCCGCTTGCTCGTCCTCGGTCAGCTTGCCGCGAAGGATCCGTCGTTCGATTTGCTCC
>JBAPYY010000294.1:0-5524 GCA_049284975.1 Occallatibacter sp. | reverse complement strand
GGCGGTTTGGCAACCCTGTCAACGCATCATGGAGTGCCAGATGTTTGTTGTGTTCGATCTGGTCCTCGAGCAGCAGTAACATCATGCCCACGGCAACAATGAACTTTGGCAGGTTCCATACTTCGCTCTCGATATGCACCTGGGGTTGGAACGCCCCCATCATCGGTGCCACAACGAAAATTGACGCCCAGGCAAAGAATCCTACAATGGTGACGAACGCTCCGGCGGACGTGCGGCGGAACGCGTACGTGAAAAAGCCGCAACAGCCGATATAAATGGTGAACATGACCGCATCCCAGGCCAGGTTGGAGCCGTTTCCCGGCCGATGCTGGAAGATGAGCAGAAAGATCGAAAGCGCTAAGTAGAGAGACGAGAGAATCCAGCGAAGCAAATGGTTAACTCTTCGAATCGATGCCAGCATGACCGCCAGCGGACAAAGGCCAAGCGCAACAGCAGCCAGATCCAATGGCCAGTGCGTATCGGCGTGAAGAGAGAAGACCGTCAGGTAGAGCGTGTTGGACGCCAAAAGTGCCCAGAGCATCCAGCGGCTTGAAGCGTCCTCACGATAGGGAATCGATGCATGCATGAACAGCACGCCGGCCCAAACGAGCGAAGCTGAAAGCAGCACGAACGACAACTTACCCCAAATGCCGGGTGGGAGAGTGAACAGGCCAGCAACGAAGTGGAACAGAATCATCAGCCAGCCAATAAGCCACAGCCTTGACGTCGGTGTCTGATTGTGCCGAGCTACCGAAGCAAATGCACAGATCACCAGCGTAACGGCCGACACTTCCGGGATGGCGCTCCAATTCAAGAAACACACCTCAAGTAATCGCGTTCATTCTACATTATCTGTCCATATAGTCGTTGGCCGGAAGCGAGAGGCCTGACTCTTTAGATAATTGCTGCAATCCCTGTGTATTGTTACGGCACAGTTCAATGTATTGAAATGATACAAATTCCCTTTGCATCTCAGTTTCTGACCGATTGATTGCGCCAGAATTCTCGGGGCGCATCGTTTTCAGCTTCAGTCAATTCAGGTCAGTGGCAGCAAATCTCTCCCTCATTGTTGAAGGTCAAAGCGCCAACTGTCGCTTTACTGGAGGATAAGGCAGCCAAATCTTGATACCTCGCCGGGGAGCGGCGTCCTTATCACTCAGTCGCAGCTAGTCGCTGAAGGCTAATTCTCCAAAGAGCGCCGATTATCAACTTGCAGAAGCACCCTGTTTCGACTCCTGAGAGCGACGCTTGGCATGGTACATTTGCCGGTCGGCTGCAACGCACAGGGCTTGAGCGTCGGGTCCGTCTTCAGGGAAAATAGCAATGCCAACACTGATTCCAACGTTCACATTGCGACCTTCGATTTGAAGCGGATCGTTGAGCAATTCTTTCAACGACTTTCCCACCTGCATGGCCTCTTCTCGATTTGTAGGTTCTTCCAGAATGATTGAGAACTCATCTCCTCCGGTGCGGGATACGGTGTCTGAGCGGCGAACTCGCTCGGCGAATGTTGCTGCGACGCGTTGCAACGCCACGTCGCCTGCGTGATGGCCCATGGTGTCATTAATTTGCTTGAAGTCATTGAGGTCTATCACCAGAAGCGCCATCTCCGTTCCAGTTCGGCGCGACCGCTCAAGAGCGCTTGCCATCCGGTCTTCGAACAAGCGACGATTCGGCAACCCTGTCAGCGCGTCATGCAGCGCCAGATGTTTGTTGTAGGCAATTTGGTCTTCGAGGAGCAGAAGCATCATTCCGACGGCAACCACGTAAGCCGGAAGGTGCCAGACTTCGCCCTCAATGAACACCTGCTGCCGAGCAGCTGCCAACAAAGGCTCTGCGACAAATACCAGCGCCCAGGCTGAGAATCCGAATATGGTGACGAATGCCCCGGCTGTAGCACGTCGATAGGTCAAGGTGGCAAAGAAGCAATTACCGGCATAGACAGTGAACAGGACCGCATTTCCGGCCAGGACGTGACCGTATGGATGCGTATTTTGGACAAGCAGCAGAAAGATCGAAAGTGCTCCGCAAAACGACACGACGAGCCAGCGGCGCCGGTCGTTGACTGTGCGCAGCGATGCCAGCGTGACTCCCAGCGGGCCGAGTCCCAATAGAAGTGCGGCAAGATTCAAGGCCCATTGCCGGCCGGGGTTGATGAAGAGTGTGATCATGTAGAGACTGCCCGACACAAAAAGCATTGCGAGCAGCCAGCGGCTGGAAGACTTGTCGCAGTAGGGAATCGAGGCGTAGGTGAACAGCAGGCCTGCCCAGATCAGGGAAATCCAAAAGACAATGAATGCCAAGCCTCCCCAGATACCCGGAGCCCGCGTGAACAGAGCGGCAGTAGTGTGCACCAGAATCATCAGCCAGCCGGTGAGCCACAGTCCGGCTACACGCGTACGGGTTTGTCGCGACACGGAGGCAAACGCGCATATCAACAACACCGCGAATGCAAAATCCGGAATTCGGGTCCAATTTACGAGGGTCACTACGATTTATTTCACCTGTTCCTTATCATCGGCGATAAGGGAGAAATTGACCTAACTCTTTTTATACTGTTTGCGTCTCCCTTCAGTGACCTTCAGCAATTTTGAGCGCGGAGCACTTCCGCGCTGGATTGGGCAGTACGCTCGATTTCAATCTAAGCCTCACCTTTATCTAAAGTAGAGTCAACAAGATGCACGTGTGCCTTTTGTATTGCGATTGAAGGCGGGAGGGGGCATACCTTGAGCTGCCTATGAGAATCGCTTTGGTCCGTCAAAAATTCGTCAAGCCGCGCCTGTCGGTTCATCCCTCGGAGGGAAGACATTGCCCATGCGTCGGATTTGCGCTCCAACACCGGCCAGCTTTGATTCGATTCGCTCGTAGCCGCGATCCATGTGATAGACACGGTCCAGGATGGACTCCCCGTCGGCGACCAAAGCGGCCAAAACCAAGGATGCCGACGCTCGCAGGTCCGAGCACATGACGGCGGCGGCTGAGAGCTTTGCCGGTCCACGCACGCTGGCCGTCCTGCCTTCCACCTTGATATTGGCGCCCATCCGAATCAGTTCCTGCACGTGCATGAAGCGGTTCTCGAAGATGTTCTCTTCGATGATGCTGACACCCTCAGCCTGGGTGGCCAGAGCCATGTATTGCGCTTGCATATCGGTGGGGAAGCCCGGATATTCTTCTGTCGAAATGCCGGCCGCTCGAAGCTGACCTTCGGCACGTACGCGCACGGAATCGGACCCCAGTATTTCCACGCGTGCGCCTGCCTCTTGCAGCTTTGCGATCACAGCGCCGAGGTGCTCTGGATTGCAATTGGCCACAGTCAGATCTCCGCCGGTAATAGCGCCCGCGACCAGAAATGTGCCTGCTTCGATGCGGTCGGGGTTGATGCGATAGCGCGCGCCATGCAGGCTGCTAACGCCTTGCACGCGGATGGTAGAAGTGCCGGCGCCCTCGATATTCGCGCCCATTGCGATCAGCAGCGCGGCCAGGTCAGTGACCTCAGGCTCGCAGGCGCAATTTTCCATCAGGGTTTCGCCTTCGGCGAGCACGGCGGCCATCAACAAATCTTCCGTGCCGGTGACGGTGATCTTGTCGAAGAGCAGGTGCGCGCCGCGCAATTGCTCGACGCGCGCTTCTAGATAGCCGTGCTCCTGAGTGATTGTCGCGCCCATTTTTTCGAGGCCCTTGATGTGCAGATCGATGGGCCTGCCACCGATGGCGCATCCTCCAGGCATGGCGACACGAGCCACTCCAGCGCGAGCAATGAGCGGGCCAAGCACTAAAGAACTGGCGCGCATGGTCTTCACAATTTCATATTTGGCAACGGGATCGGAGAGCCTGCGGCAACTGATGGTGGTGCTGTTGGGCGCGTCGCCAGGTCCGATCTCTGCACCCATTGACGCAAGCAGCCGCTTTTCGGTTTCTATGTCGCGCACCTGGGGCATGTTTTCGAGTGTGACCTCGTCCTCGGTGAGGATGGCTGCAGCCATGCAAGGGAGTGCTGAGTTTTTTGCGCCTGAGACGTGAATAGTGCCCACCAGCGGATTACCGCCGCGAATGACAAATTTATCCATGGAAGATTGGCTGACTCCTGACCTTCCAGTGTAATTCGCGGGGCGGAACAGGGCGGGACGCTGGTTAGCAAATCAGCTCGTTGACTAGTCGGCAGTGGATTCCGCGATGTCTATGTTCGAGGTCTCCCAGGTCTCAATGCCGAGGCCTGGGACACCTGAAATTCGGTCTGATTGTTCATTGCTCGAAAGCCTTACAGCTCCATCGCATTGTCTTCGATGGCTAGGCGGACATTGCCGTCTGATTTTGCCAGGCGGCGGACGGCTTCGGGCTTGTCGACTTTTGCTTTGAGCATGACCAGGGCGACGGGGACACTGCGCCCGGCGCTCTTGATGGTCTGCACGGCGGCTTCGCGGTCGATTTTGCAGGCGCACATCAGAATGCGGATGCCGCGCTCGACGAGCTTGGAGTTCTGCATGTGCACGTTGACCATCAGGTTCTCGTACACATAACCGAGTCGGGTCATGGCGCCTGTGGTGATCATGTTCAAGATCATCTTTTGGGCGCTGCCGGCCTTCATGCGCGTGGCGCCGGAAATGACCTCGGGACCAACATCGGCCACGATAACGATTTCCGCTGCGGCGGCCAGTGGCGTTCCCTGGTTGCAAGTGACGGCGGCGGCATGTGCGCCACGGGCGCGCGCGTAGGCTACGGCGGCCACCACGTAAGGAGTACGGCCCGAAGCCGAGACTCCCACCACAATGTCTTTGCGCGTGGGGCGGCGGCGGGCAATGTCCCGCTGGCCAAGTTCTTCGGAATCTTCGTTGACCTCGACGGCCGAGGCCAGAGCCTTGGGTCCGCCGGCCATGATGTATTGCACTTGTCCGGGAGCGGTCGAGTAGGAGGGCGGACATTCTGAGGCGTCGAGCGCCGCAATCCGGCCGCTGGAGCCGGCGCCAATGTAAATCAGCCGGCCACCCTCGCGCATGCAACGGGCCACCTGGTCGATGACCTGTGCGATCTCCGGAATCGCTTTCTTAACAGCTGCCGCAACCTTCGCATCTTCATGGTTGATGATGCGCGCGATTTCGAGTGCGGATTTGGTGTCAAAGCCTTGAGAAGCCTCGTTCTGGCTCTCGGTAGTCAGTTCCTGAAGCAGAGCGGCCTGGTCTTTCTTATAGTCGTTTCCTTGGGTGCCGGCCGTCTCCCGCATCGTCGAGCTCGTAAGCATCGCGTCTGTCCCCAATTTTTAATTGTATCTGGAAACTGGTCAACTTGGTCCAAAATTGGTCCAAAATTCGCCAGCAGCCAGGGCCGGACCATGGCGGACCTTATCCCAGGTTGAACGCCAGCGGGCTGATTCTGGTCGGTTACGCGACGTCGGAAGGGACCTCGAAAGTGACCAATTCTGAGCGGAAGCCGCGGGTGCGAAAGGCCCCGTAAGTGATGCCGGCAGCCATCCATACAAAACCCAGCACCTTGGCCGGGGTGCTGAGATTAAACCAGATGAAGCCGCAGA
>JBAPYY010000293.1:0-3328 GCA_049284975.1 Occallatibacter sp. | reverse complement strand
GTTCAACACAATGGGCCGGTGGCGTTCCTCTATGTAGTTACGAACGGGGTAGTGAGCGTGCGCAATATCAAGACAGGGGTTGCCGATGGCGGCATGACCCAGGTGGAGGGAATCAGCCCCGGCGAGGTTGTAGCTACCAGCAGCTTTGATAAGTTGCAGAACGGAAGTAAGCTCGTCGTGGCGAAGCAGGCGCCCGCAGTCAACTCCTCTGAGGGCAATACTCCGTGAGTCCATCCACGCCCTTTATTCAGCGTCCTGTTGCGACCGCGCTGCTGATGGCCGCAATTCTGCTGGTGGGTATTGTTGCGTATACTCAGCTTCCTGTGTCCGCCTTGCCCGAGGTAGACTATCCAACCATTCAAGTGCTCACTTTCTATCCTGGCGCCAGCCCTGACGTAATGGCCACGACGGTGACTGCGCCACTTGAGCGCCAGTTTGGTCAGTTGCAGGGGCTGAGCCAGATGACCTCAATCAGCTCCGGCGGATCGTCTGTCATAGTATTGCAATTTGCCTTGACGCTGAACATCGACATCGCCGAAGAAGAAGTTCAATCGTCGATCAACGCCTCGCAGAGTTTCTTGCCCTCGAACCTTCCGTCGCCGCCGGTTTATAGCAAGACGAATCCCGCGGATGCTCCCGTTCTTACGCTGGCCATCACATCGAATTCGATTCCGCTTTCGCAAGTCGAAGACCTGGTGGACACGCGCCTTGCGCCCAAGCTATCGCAATTGAGCGGTGTCGGCCTGGTGAGCATCAGCGGCGGGCAAAAGCCGGCTGTTCGCATTCAGGCTAATCCGATGGCGCTGTCGTCTTACGGACTCAATCTCGAAGATCTGCGCACGGCGCTTACGCAAACCAGCGTGAATGCAGCGAAGGGCAACTTTGACGGGCCTCATCAGGATTACCAGATCAACGCTAACGATCAGTTGGTGACTAGCAACGACTATCGAGAAGTTGTGGTTGCCTACCGCAATGGCGCGCCTGTGATGTTGAAGGATGTCGCCACGGTGGTGGACGGTATCGAGAACAACAAGCAGGCAGCGTGGATGAACGAGACGCCGGCTGTGATCGTCAACATTCAGAGGCAGCCGGGCGCTAATACCATCAGCGTGGTGAAAGCCATCAAGGCCATTCTGCCCCAGCTCGAAGTGAATCTGCCGGCTTCGATTCAGGTCACGCCGCTTACCGATCTCACCACGGCGATCAACGCATCCGTTTCCGACGTCGAGTTTGAATTGATGCTGACCGTTGCGCTGGTGGTGATGGTTATCTTTGTTTTCCTGCGCAACGTTTATGCCACCATCATCCCCAGCATTGCGGTGCCGCTCTCTTTGGTGGGCACATTCGGCGCAATGTATGCATTTGGATATAGCCTCGACAATCTTTCGTTGATGGCGCTCACCATCTCAACGGGATTTGTTGTCGATGATGCGATTGTCATGATCGAGAATATCTCGCGTTATCTCGAGGCCGGGGATTCGCCGATGCAGGCGGCCATGAAAGGCGCGGAGCAGATCGGTTTCACCATTATCTCTTTGACCGTGTCATTGATAGCCGTGCTGATTCCGCTGCTATTTATGGGCGGAGTTATTGGCCGTCTCTTTCGAGAATTCGCGGTTACTCTTGCAGTCACGATCATTCTGTCCGCAGTCGTCTCGCTTACCCTGACGCCGATGATGTGCTCGCGAATTCTGCGCCACACTGAGAAACGAGAGCAAGGCCGCTTTTTCAATGCCTCGGAACGGGTCTTCGAGCGCGTCATCGCCTTTTATGGCCGAACTCTCAAATTTGTCTTCAGATACCAGACCATTACATTATTAGTAGCTGCCGCAACTCTGATTGTTACAGTTGTCCTCTATATCATGATTCCCAAGGGTTTTTTCCCGACTCAAGATACGGGCGTGATTCAGGGAATCTCGCAGGCGCCGGCGACAATTTCTTTCGCGGCCATGGAACAAAAGCAACAACAATTGGCTAGTGTTGTTCTTCAGGATCCGGCAGTCGAGAGCCTGTCCTCCTTTATAGGCGCGGACGGAACCAACACAACTCTGAACAGCGGACGAATGTCTATCAACCTGAAGCCGCTGGATGTGCGCCACATGAGCGCCTCCGACGTGATCCGCCGGCTGCAGAAGAGTCTCAAACAGGTTGAAGGCGTCGAACTTTTCATGGAACCAGTGCAGAACATTACGGTGGACGACCGCGTCAGCCGCACTCAATACCAATACACGCTGGAAGACCCGGACGCCAATGAGTTGAACTTATGGACTAACCGGTTGGTAGACAAGATGAAGCAGTTGCCTCAGCTTGCCGATGTTGCAACCGACCAGCAAACCGGCGGCCTGGCGGCGTCGCTGGTTATCGATCGCGTGACTGCATCGCGACTCGGCATCGCCCCCTCAACCATTGATAACACTCTTTATGACGCGTACGGTCAGCGGCAAATCAGCACAATGTACACGCAGTTGAATCAGTATCACGTGATTCTCGAAACTGCTCCTGATGCGCAGCAAAGCCCCGGCAAACTTCCGGATTTATACATTCAGACAAACACTTCAGCCGGGGGTTCCGGTCCGGGAGCGTCTTCTTCGTTTGCATCCACAGGGTCATCATCCGCCGGTTCGAATGCGACCACTACCACTGTGGCGTTTACTCCTTCCGCAGCAACACTTAACGCGCCCGCGAATGCCATCAAGTCAGGCGTAGGCGCGACCGGCGCGCCTACAACCGCAAGCGCTGTGAGTACCACAGCTGCCTCCACTGCCGTGCCGCTCAGCGCATTCACTCATCTTGAGCAAGTGCCAGAGTCGCTCTCAATCAATCACCAGGGACAATTCCCGGCAGTCACCGTGTCCTTCAATCTTGCCCCCGATGCAGCGCTCGGAGGCGCAATCACGGCAATAGAGAAAGCTCAGAAGAACCTGAATATGCCCGCCAGCGTCCAGTATGGTTTTCAAGGGACCGCTGCTTCTTTTCAGGGCTCGCTCGCAAATGAAGGCTTTCTTATTCTCGCCGCGCTCGCCGCTGTTTACATCGTGCTGGGAATTCTTTACGAAAGCTTCATTCATCCCGTTACCATTCTTTCGACGCTGCCCTCAGCCGGCGTGGGCGCATTGCTGGCTCTCATTATTTTCAAGCAGGATCTCAGCGTAGTCGCCATTATCGGCATCATTTTGCTGATCGGCATTGTCAAGAAAAACGGAATCATGATGGTGGATTTTGCTCTGGAGGGAGAACGAGAGCACGGGAAGAATGCAACGGACGCGATCTATGATGCTTGCCTTTTGCGCTTTCGGCCGATCATGATGACGACCATGGCGGCGCTGCT
>JBAPYY010000292.1:0-3429 GCA_049284975.1 Occallatibacter sp. | reverse complement strand
AGCTTAGACAGTTCTGGAGTTACGTGAATAGAAAACTTGCCATCCCTGTCTGGAACAGCTGGGGCATCCAGAGTGGTTGCGGCTGCGAAGACAGACAATGCGAGCTTCTCTCCCGTCCAATAGTTATACCAATCGGGTGTCGGGAACTCGACCTCATAGGCATCCAATTCGTCCGGATATGGCTGAGGCGCAATGAGCATATCTGCGCCGAGAAGAAACTCGCTCGACGCATTAATGTCTATGTCGATTGGATGGCCATCAGAAGCAGCATCCGGAAACTCTAGAAACAATGGTCGCAGGATAGGAAGGCCGTTGCGTGAGGCCTCCTCGGCCAGGGTGTAGAGGTAAGGCATTAACTGATAGCGGGTTTCGATAAAATGCCGCCGGATTGCTTCCTGTTCCTTCCCTCCCACCCAAGGCTCCTGATCGCCAGTTCCTTTCTCGGTATGGTCGCGATCTATGGGCTGGAAAGTACCAAGTTCAATCCATTTTGTTAATAACTCAGGCGTCGGAGTTCCCGCATATCCGCCCACATCTCCTCCGCTGAATGCAAAGCCGCTCAGTCCAAGATTTTCAAGCATGGGCGTCGCGAGGCGAAGATGGGCCCAACTGCTGCTGTTGTCTCCCGTCCACGTCGCGGCATAGCGCTGCCCTCCGGCATAAGTCGCCCTGGTCAGAACAAACGGTCGGGTATCCGGATCGAGCGCCTTCAGGCCCTCAAATGTGGCTCGCGAGTTTTCCATCCCATACACATCGTGAATCTCGGCGTGGGTCGCTGAACGCGCCCGAAACCCAGGCTCATCGATCCGGTGCACCACATTTTCGGGCATTGTGAAAGTCGGCGAATCGAAAATTGGCGGCTCGTTCATATCGTTCCAGAAGCCATCCAGCCCATCATGCCGCAAGCTGCGATAAAGCGTGCCCCACCAGGCGCGAGTTTGCTGGCGCGTGAAATCTGGAAACACGCTCGGGCCCGGCCAGACTCGGCCTGTGTAAACAGAGCCATCCGGATTCTTTACAAATTGATCGCCCGCAGTTCCACTATCAAAAGGAAAGTAGTTTTGCCCCGGAAGATTGGCGATATGCGGGTCGCTGATTGCCACCACATGAACATTCTCCGCATGTAACTGCGCAACCATTCCAGGTAGGTCAGGAAATGTCTCGCGGTTTACCGTAAACGGGCGGTTCCTGTCTTGATAATCTATGTCAAGATAGATGGCATCCACAGGAATCGAATCAGTTCTGAAGCGATGCGCTACTTCCAACACGCGCGCCTGCGACATATAGCTGTACCGCGACTGCTGGAAGCCAAGGCTCCAGATTGGCGGCAGCGGCGGAGTTCCCGTCAGCCATGCATAGGTTTCCACAACTTGCCTTGGAGTCGGACCATAAAACAAGTAGTAGTTTACGGGTCCCGCGACTGCGCCAAAGGAATACATCCCCGGCGACTCTTTTCCGAAATCGAAACTTGTGCGCCAGGTATTGTCGAGTAACATGCCAACTGCGCGCCCGGCTCGAAAGGTCATAAAATACGGAATGCTTTTGTAGATCGGGTCAGTAGATTCCTGAAAACGATAAGCGTCCGTATTCCACAGCGTGAAAGCCTCATTGCGCCGGTCAAGGGGACCTGTCTTATCACCAAGACCGAAGTAGTGCTCGTTCGGCGGCATTGTCTTATAGACGCGAAATGCATCGCCATCGAAGCGAATCGGACGCGCATCCTCTTGCAGGATACTTCCATTCAAATCACGGATTGTTAGTTGGAGGGTTGCTTTATCTATCTCGACGACCAACGTGCGCGTCCGAAAGCCGAAGTAACCATTGCCTGAATTGACTGTTACGGGTACAGAGCTTTTGCGGGCTTCCGGAAGTACGGCCCAGGATGCGTCTTCGGGCGCGGCGTCTCCACGAAACAAGGTGATGCGCAGAACATCGTCGCGCAAGGCTGCCACTTTGATTCTCAGGTTGCCGGCGTTCACTTCGATTCCATTGGGAAGTTGACGTGACGTCGCTTTAAGCGCAAGCGATCGTGACTCTGAACCAGAGGAAGAGGATTCCGCCCAGGCTATTGAAGATGCGTGGCATAACAACAAAATGAAAAAAATATAAATCGTTGCAACAAACGAGCGGTGCAAACGCATGATAACTCCTGGGTAACAAATTATGCCTGTACTGTGATCATGGAGGTAGGTAGCTAACCTGGCCGCGCTAGGGCACGGAAGCCTCGCCCGGTGGAGACTCCAGCGCAGAAAGGTCGGGGTCCTCGACCAGCTTTACGCCCCGAGCGAGGCGCTGTTGCTTGATCGATTTCATCTGTTCCAGTGCTACTGCCGCATCCTTGCTGTCTCCAATCTTGTGGTAGAGCCGCGCAAGCAGGTAATGAATGGCTCCGTTCTGATCGCTCGAGAGGCCCAAATTCAATTGATCGATTGCATCCTGTGTTCTGCCGGTCTCCGCATAGACCTTGCCGATCAGTGCATGCACGTGAGGAAGCATCTGTGGTTTCGCGCCGAGGCTTTTCATGAGATGCGGTTCAGCTTCCGCGAACTGGTTCATGGCCACCAGCGCGTCCGCCATAACCATGTTCAGTTCCGGATCGTCTGGGTTGCGCTCTAGCGCCAACTGCGCGGTCTCCACGGCCTTCTCAGTTTTGTTGCCACTCAAGTACGCAGAGGTCAGCCCGAGCAAGGCCGCCGGATTGCCGGGTTCGAGAGTGAGAGCCTTTTGGTATTCCTCTTGCGCATCATCTTCCCTCTCAAGCTGGTGGTAGATGTCGCCGAGAAGGACATGGCTCCTGGGAGAGTTCGATTCCAGTTCCTGGAACCGCGCAAGGGATTGGACCGCCAGCCTTTCATTTGCTTGAATTAACCAGTAGATCGCTTCGGGAGAATGAGGTTGCAACGTCTCCAGAGCGGCTGCAGCGTTGAAAGCGCGCTCATTGTCTCCCGCAAAGAATGAGCATTCGGCAAGCAGACGGAGCTTGTCAGCGCGCTTTGCTTCGAGCGCGACATCGAGCCGCTGTGCGCACTTAGCAAACTCGCCGCCCGCATAATATTCTTCCGCCGTGCGGAGCGCGGCGTTGGCCGGCTCTGCTGTGTGTTGCGCGTGCATATCGCGTTCGCCAAAGTCATTGCTCAGAGTCTGCCCTCTATTATCGAAAGCCGCCAAAAGAGCGCTACGCAAATCTTTCGGGATTACTGTGTCCGTCTGAGAGAAATAACCTTCGACCGCGGAGATTTGCTCGCTGGACAAGCCTTCCAGAAGCATGGCCGCATTTGATTCCACAAAGCCATGATCGCGATCCCATAACTCCTGGAGCAGCTTGACCGCCTGCTCATTCTCTCCGCTGTCCATCGCCATGCGCGCCTGACCGAGAATTGCCTGTCCGCATTCAGGATGCGCTGCGCGTTCGGCGGCAAATTCAATGGC
>JBAPYY010000291.1:0-3212 GCA_049284975.1 Occallatibacter sp. | reverse complement strand
CTGGAGAAACACAGAGTTTCATTCCTGACCGCGGCCTCAATTTTCGTGAGTGAGCGATTGGAGCGCATCGACGACCGCAAGGATTACGGCGAGCTTCGCTGGATTGCGCTGGGCCGCGTGGATAGCGAGGTTTATCGAGTTGTGTTTACCTGGTGCGACGAGAATCTCATTCGTATCATAAGCGCCCAGAAAGCGAGCAAAGATGAAAGGGAAATCTACTATCGTGAGACATTCGCTTAGCGAGGTCCGGGCGATGCGCGAGCTTGGCAAGGATGGGACCAGCGCAGATGCCCCAGAGGCGGAGTCCCTTGGCCCGGAGTTCTGGAAATCCGCGCGGGTCGTGATGCCGAATGGCAAGACATCCATCCACTTGCGCCTGGATAGCGACGTTGTCGATTGGTTCAAGGCGCACGGCAAAGGCCACCTGACTCGCATGAACGCCGTCTTGAGGGCATACGTCGAAACGCAGAAGCGCTGTGCGTAGAAGCCCGAGCAAGGCCACCCAGTTGCGGTTCACCGTGCGTACAACCCCTTTGGGCGCATGCTTCTCGCCGTTCAATGCGAGTGATTGCCCCCGGACCCTTGCGGCGATTACCATAGAACAATGCATCCCAAGGCGCATGGCCTGACGGTGCTGGCATGTGCTGTGCGAGAGTGGGTCCGCTGCGAGAGAAAATCCTTCTTTTGCGCCGGTGATCCAGCATGAACCGGTCCTCGCCCCAGACTGCCCAAATTGAAATCCCTGCAATGGGAGGAGTTTTTACATTGAGCGACCGTTTCTTGTTTACCTCTGAGTGCGTCACCGAAGGCCATCCGGACAAAATGGCGGACCAGATCTCCGACGCTATTCTTGACGCCTGCCTGGAGCAGGACTCCTATAGCCGCGTCGCCGCCGAGACGCTTTTGGCCACCGGCCTCGTCGTTATCGCCGGCGAAATCACCACCAAAGCCTACGTTGATTTCCAGAGCCTGGTGCGCGGCGTTGTGGCCTCCATTGGCTACGACAATGCTCTCTACGGCTTCGATTCAAACACCTGCGCGGTGATTTCGACCATCAACAAGCAGTCGGGCGACATTGCCCAGGGCGTTGACACCGGCGGCGCCGGCGACCAGGGCATGATGTTCGGCTATGCGTCGAACGAAACGCCTGAGTTGATGCCGGCGCCTATCTCGCTGGCCCACAAGCTTACACGCCAGCTTACAGCCGTGCGAAAGTCCGGCAAGCTCGCTTATCTGCGCCCCGACGGCAAGAGCCAGGTCACCGTGGAGTACGACGAAAACGGCAAGCCTGCGCGCATTGACGCCGTGGTCATCAGCAGCCAGCATGCTGATTCGGTCAGTAATGAGGAGCTGCACGCCGACATCCTCAAGCATGTGATTCAGGCGGTGCTGCCGGCCAAGTGGCTCGACGAGCACACCAAGTATCACATCAACCCGACGGGCCGCTTTGTCATCGGCGGACCGATGGGCGACACGGGCCTTACCGGCCGCAAGATCATCGTGGACACCTACGGCGGCGCGGGCCGTCACGGCGGCGGTGCATTCAGCGGAAAAGACCCGACGAAGGTGGATCGCTCGGCTGCTTACATGGCGCGCTACATCGCCAAGAACATAGTGGCCGCGGGATTGGCCGACCGCGCCGAGGTGCAGCTTGCCTACGCCATCGGAGTTGCTGAACCGGTCAGCGTGCGAGTGGATACCTTCGGCACCGGCAAAATCGGCGAGGCAACGCTGACCGAGCTGGTGCGCAAGAATTTCTCGCTCACGCCCAAGGGCATTATCGAGAGCCTGAATCTGCGCCGGCCCATTTACCAGAAGACCGCTGCTTACGGGCACTTTGGCCGCACCGAGCCCGAGTTCACTTGGGAGGCCACCGACAAGGCCGCTGCCCTGGCTGAACAGGCGGGATTGAAGGCCGCAGCCAAGTAACGTCTCAGCAGCACCTTCGCAACACCAAGGGACTCTTCGCCAGAAGGGTCCCTTTTCGCAGGAGCGCAGCTTTCGGCTCGGCTGGCTCAACATTTCAAATCAGTTGCCCCCGGGAACGCATCTGCGATCTGCGCCAGCTAAGAAAGCCATGATAGACAGCTTTTGCCGCAATTTAGTGCGATTTAAATCATCGTTTTAATATCGGACATAATTTGTCGTATATTAAATGAAGACCAAATTGGTCGTAGATTTCGGCCAGCTCGGATGGATCTGCCCAACAGGTCGTCCAAGAGGCGCACCACAAGTGAAGGAATTCCGCTTGAACCTGTCAAGAATCAATGCTGCATTTGCCGCCAAATTCGTCTGCTTCTTATTGCTTCTAACCGCCGTTGCCTGGGCAGCCGTTGCCGGAAGTATCTCCGGCACTGTGCGAGACGCGTCCGGAAGCGTCGTGCCCAATGCCGTTGTGACCGCGAGGGAACTCGACACGGGGATAACCCACGAGACGCACACCGACGCCAGAGGAAATTACACCTTTCCCGTTCTGGCGGTGGGCCGTTATGAACTGGATGTGCAAGCCCCCGGCTTTCAAACCTATCAGCGAAATAACATTGTGCTCGATACGGGCGCGGCGCTCACTCTGGACGCCTCTCTCAAAATTGGCCAATTCACAGAGACCGTGAGCGTGTCCGACAAAACGTTGCACGTGGAGACAATCAGCACGCAACTGGGCGAGGTGATCAGCGGGCGGCAGATGACCGCTGTCCCGCTGAATGGACGCAGCTTCACTGATCTTCTCTCGCTACAACCCGGAGTGGAGCCATCGACCACCATCGGTTCCAGCACTGTCCAGGACGTAGGCGCGACCATCCTCAATCCATCCGGAACGCTCAATCCCGGCACCATCTCCGTCAATGGGCAACGGGAAACCTCCAACTACTTCAGCGTGAACGGTAGTGACGCGGAAGAAGATGTGAACGCCGGTACAGCCATTATTCCCAATCTCGATGCCATTGCCGAGTTTCGCGTTGTGACCAGCAACTTCGATGCAGAGTATGGGGAGTTCAGCGGCGGCCAGATCAGCGTAATCACAAAATCTGGAGGCAACGGATTGCGCGGCAGCGCATTCGACTTTCTGCGCAACACCGATCTCGATGCGCGCAATTACTTTTCACCCACGAGAGGAGCCTATCGGCAGAACCAGTTTGGTGGGACACTCGGTGGACCAATTCGTCATGAGAGCGTGTTCTACTTCCTGGACTATCAGGGGACTCGTCAGGCTC
>JBAPYY010000290.1:0-2593 GCA_049284975.1 Occallatibacter sp. | reverse complement strand
GGTAATTGGTAATTGGCGCGGACGGCGTCAAACGAGGAACAGTGTAGTAGGTAACTTCGTTCGTGTAATCGAACACTGAGAACGGGATACCGGTGCGGATGGTGCCGATGCCGGATATCGTCCAGCCGCCCAATACTTCCTTCTCCATCTCTGATCCGGTCTTGAACCACGGAGTCGACCAAATCGGCGAAACCGTCAGGCGCTGCCGGATGTCATAGTCGGAACTGCCCCAGTCCAGTTTCGGATCGAGCAGGTTGGTGTAACCCAGAGAACCGACATAACCAGAGCCGCCCTGCAAGCTGTCGCCGAAGGTCGAGCTCAGATCGTCCAGTGAGTGAGACCAGGTGTAGTTCGCAACCACGTCGAGTCCCGTGTTGTGAATGTTCTGCGATTGCACTCCGAATAGCAAAGACTGATAGCTGCCGGAACCCATGCTGCCGCGCATGTTGATGTTCGTGTACTGATTGTTCGGACGATTCAGGCAAGGGCCGATACCATTATCTGATGCCCAACCCGGGTCAATTGTGCCAATTGCCGGGCAATCTGGATCAGACGCGAAAGTGATCGGGTCATTCAGATAAACCTGGCCTGCGCCCAGTTGGTTGATGTTCTCAATGTCATACAGGTGAACGCTGTGCGCGCCGCTATAGGTCAACTGCGCCACTGTGCTCGGGGTAACCTGGTGCTGAACCGAGAGGCTCCAGAACTGTGTCTGCGCCACCTCGATTTCAGGATTGGGCATGCGCAGCTCAGCCGGAGGTAGAGGTGAAGCAGGACCCGGCAGGCCAAGCGGGCCAAGGTCGTTATTGGTAATGCCTACTGTGCAAGTCGATTCCTCAGCCGAGCATACCGGGCTCAGCACGGCGCTGGCCGGAGGATTGAAGCTGGCGTTAAAGGTTACGTTGCCAAAGTTGCGTTCGTAGCTCATGCCGAAGCCGCCGCGTACGCTCGTCTTGCCGTCGCCGTTCACGTCATAAGCGAAGCCCACGCGAGGAGCAAACGTGCCCCAGCGCGCCTTCCAGAATCCGTGCACAGGGCTCTGGTCTGCGATAAACATCTGGCCGTTTCTGGTCTGTTCTTCAATCCCCTGGCCTGTGCCAAAGTAGAAGTTCGAATCGAGGCCAGACTTGTTGTTGTGCTGTACGCCGTAATGCTCCCAGCGCAATCCATAGTTGAGGGTCAGCTTCGGTGTATACCGGTAGCTGTCCTGGGCATAGACTGCAAAGTCGTTGTAGCGATAGCTGCGAGCAGGGTTGGCCGGAGTCAGCGGCGGGGTCACCATGCAACCTGAGGATGTGATCAGGTCGGTGGGGCTATTCGTCGTCCAGTAGCTGGGGTTGGCGTGGCAGGGATAATCGCCTTGAGGATTGACCCTGGCGTCGAACTCGACGAGCTGGCTGCCAATGGCGTTGCCATCGGCATTGACCAGGTCGGCCATGCTTGCCGCACCAGTCGCGCCCAGCTCTTCCACGGCTTGGGAATAAGCGCCGTATGCCGCGTTCATCTGGATGTAGGTATACAGGCCGCCAAAGCGCATCGAGTGCTTGCCCTTGGTCCACGAAATATCCGGTTCAATCTGGATGGTGTTCTGCGGGCCGCCGTAAGGCAGACCGCCTTCGCCGGGCTCCGAGGCGTTTTCCAGGCCGGGCATTTGAATCGTCCCGCCGGTAGCTGGATCGACAGGCGAAACAAACATCAGGTTCGGTGTGTAGGTCAGCGAAGTGTCATAGGAGTTCGCGGTGTTGTAACGCGTAAAGCTCGCCTTCGCACTGGCAAACAGGTTGGTGCTGTAAGTGTGATTCAGCGAGTAAAGGTAGCTCTGGTTGAGCGTGACATCGCCGATATCATCCTTCGGGTACGCACTGTATCCCGCGGCGCCGTTCTGCTCTACGATGCTCTCGCGGCCCATGCGGAAGAACATTGAAGTCTTGTCCGTCGGGTTGTAGTCCGCGCGCCCAATCAGCTCATAGGTGTTCTGCGGAACGCCGCCGCCCGCATCAAAGGGCGCATGGAATGTGACGGTGTCAAATACCGCCGTCGAGTTCTGGATCTGGGTCACGCCGTTAAGCAAAGGGTCACCAAATGCGGTTGTCTCTAAGTCGCCCCATGTCGCGGCTACGCCCGAAGAGGGAGCGGCACCCGTGCCGAAAGCGCCAAAATAAGCCTTCGCATTGGCAGGCAACAGGGCGATAAACGCTGGATCGAAGACTTCTTCAGTCTCTACGGCTGCGCTGCGGACCTTCGTCCACTCAGTCGTCGCTTCAAAGAACAGCTTGTCTTTCATGACCGGGCCGGCAACCGAGAATCCATACTGGTTGCGCGTGTACTCGCCCTTGGGCGATATCGGCAGATCCTGCTGGGCATTGGCCCAGTTTTGCGCGTCGTTCGCGTAGGTGTTCGCCGTGTAAGCCGACAGCCGGTTGTACTCCCAAATGCCGCCGTGGAATTTGTTGGTGCCGGGCTTCGTGGTTACGTTCACTACGCCGCCGGAGGCGCGGCCAAACTCAGCCGAGTAGTTGTTGGTGATAACGCTGTATTCCTGCACCGCATCAACTGGAACATCTTCGCCGATGCCATCGCTGAAGACGGCGAT
>JBAPYY010000289.1:0-5842 GCA_049284975.1 Occallatibacter sp. | reverse complement strand
CCAACCGCACCGATGCGGGAGCCTTCTTCAAATCCCCTTCGCGCGAGAGGCGCGCATCGAGCGCCATCATATTTGCGTAATCCCACGGATGCAGTCCCGAGGGATGGCGTCTTGGCGCGGTGCGTGGCGCGAGCAGAACCGGCTCGACAATATCTTTCCCGCTCACGGCGAACATTGTTTCGAGCGCCGCCGCTCCAGGCTTCCACAACTTGAGCGCAAACCGCGCGCCTGCGCCGGCCCCCGCACTGACGAGCCACGCGCCCTGCGCCGTCTCGGTAATCGCGCCTGCGTATTCAGCGCGCGGCGCATCAATTTTCACTTCGTGGGCCAGCGGCGAAGTGAACTGCGCCAGCGAATCTCCGTGCGTAAACACCACATCGCCCGAGGCCAACTGCGTCCCGCCCCAGCGCGCACGTCCGTGATCGCAGCGGTACGATTCAACTCCCGAGCCATCGGCGTAAACCAGATACAGTTCCGCGCTCGATCCCGAGCCAAGCGGAAAGCCGGCTTCAAACAGAATGCGCCCGTCTGCCAGCACAGCGGCGGGGAACGCGCTGGCCTGCGTGTAGGTCAGCGGAAGCACTCCGGGGCCTGCTGTCGGATTCAAAGGCGCGTGCACCGGCGCATGGCCGTCTTCGGCGGACTCCAGTTGAAATCCCCACGGCACGCGCTCGGCCCAGACCATTCGTCCGCCCGGCAAATACAGAGGACGCTCGGCATCGGTCGCGGTTGCAATAACCTTGCGCACCGAGTGATTCTCAAGCGTCAATTCCCATATCTGCCACGGATCGCCGGAGGCCTGCTTTCCGGCAAACAGCACGCTCTTGCCATCAAAGGAAACATCTGCGTCGGCCGTAGCTGCGAAACCCGCAACCAGGGGCTCCGCTTTGCCGTCGCGCACCACCAGCAATTGCGCGCCCTGAGGAAACCGCTCCCGCCCGCGCAATTCCGCCAACGGCTCGTAAACCGGCGCGGCAGTCACAATCACGGGAACGGCCGGAAACTGTGCCGGACCAAGAGCAAACCCGCAAATCAAAATCAGCAGTGCAATCGAGCCCAGGATCGCTGGAACTCTGGCCCGGAATTTCATCCAACGGCCTCCATGACCCGCGCGCCCGCAGTATCGCGCAACCGATTTTCGTGCTCATGCTGCGCAATTTCCTGCCGCCGTAACACAAGATACGGATCAAGCGAAGCCATCATCTCGTCGAATCCGTCAAAGTCCAGCGACTGTTCGCCATCGCTCCACGCTTTGTCCGGGTCGGGATGCACCTCCACAATCAGGCCATCGGCATCAGCGACTACGGCAATGCGCGCCAGTGCTGGCACCAGTTCGCGATGTCCCGCCGCATGGCTCGGATCGGCAATCACCGGAAGATGCGAAATCTGCTTGAGCAGCGCGATGGCCGCCACGTCGAAGGTATTGCGCGTTGCCGTCTCAAAGGTGCGAATGCCGCGTTCGCAGAGGATGACGTTCGGATTGCCGTTGTCCAGCACAATCTGCGCCGAACGCAGCATATCGGCCACCGTGGCCATCATCCCGCGTTTCAGCAGCACCGGACGGCCTGAGCGGGCCGCAGTCTCCAGCAGCGTGTAGTTCTCCGAATTACGCGAGCCAATCTGCAAAATGTCGGCATACTCGGCCACCATGGGAACGTCGTCTTCCGACATGACCTCGGTGACGATCGCCAGGCCAGTCTCCTGCCGCGCACGCGCCATCAGTTTCAGCCCTTCCAGGCCAAGTCCTTGAAATGCATAAGGGGAACTGCGTGGCTTGAAGGCGCCTCCGCGCAGAATGTGCGCGCCGCCGCGGCGAACATGATTGGCGGTGGCCATCAGTTGGGCCTCGGTCTCCACCGCGCACGGCCCCGCCATGACAATGAACTCGCCGCCACCGATCTCCAAATCCAGCACCGGCACAATGGTGTGCTGGCGCTGCGCATTCTTCAGGACATCAGGCGTTTCGGCAAACCGTTCGTGCCAGCTTTCGCGCACCTTTCGCGCTCCTATCCGGGGAAGCCTAAGGCTACCGCGATTATGCGTGCCACGCCTCAACCTAAAGGTGGAGATGCAGTTTGAGAGTCAGGAATAAGAACTTAGGAGTCAGCGGCGTGCGGCCGGGTGGCCCAGGTCTCGATTCTGAGACCTGGGATTCACTCAACAGCCGGGCACCCCAACTTTGGCCCGACTTTTCTTGTGCATGCAAAGCGGAATATTCCTATATATTGCTCTTTGCAATCTACCGCGCCATCGGCGGCGGCTTATACCCAAATGCCGCATCCATAATCGCCGCAACGCCCAGCGCCGTCTCATCTTCAAATGGCCGCGCAACAATCTGTACCCCAATCGGCAATCCCTCCGGCGAGCTGCCCACTGGAACCACCGCTGCCGGCGCGGCCAGCGCGTTGAACCACTGCGTGTGCCGCACCGCGTCAAGATACTCGACAGTCCGCCCCTCGATGGTCCACTTCCTTTCGCCGTGGCGAAATGCCGGCGTGCTCGCCACCGGGCACAGCAGCACCGGATACTTGGTCATCTCCTCAAGTGTCTTTGCCCGCAGCACATCCAGCTCAGCCCACGCATCCAAAAGCTCGGTAGCCGTCAGCGGAGGCGCCGACTCGCCAATCGAAAGAAACTCACTGAAGATGGGACTTAACTGGTGCTCCCGCCCGCGAATCTCCGGCGCATAAAACATGGCTCCGCATTGTACAAAAAACTTCCACCACAACTTGCGCAATGGTTCCAGCGTGCTCGGCCGGAATGGCTCTACGCGGAAGCCCGCTTCGCCGAGCGCAGTCGCCGCAGCGTTTACCGCCGCGCGCGTCTCCGGCGTCACTGGAACGAGCCCGTCGTCCTCAAAAACTCCAATGGTATTCGTCCGCAGTTCGTCGAGGCCAGGCGAACGCAGCGCAACCGGCGGGCTGGCCGGATCATTTGGATCTTGCCCACTCAGAGTGCGAAACATCAGTGCAACGTCGGCAATGGTGCGCGCCAACGGCCCAATCGCTCCGAGAATCTGGAACGGTCCCACGCACGGCGGCAGGTGGCCGCGACCAGGAATCCGTCCCGGCGTGGGCTTCAGCGAGCAGATGCCTGTGAAGTGCGCGGGCACGCGCACTGAGCCGCCGCTGTCGCTGCCCAGCCCCGCTGCCGAAAGCCCTGCCGCAATGCCAGCCGACTCGCCTCCGCTCGACCCTCCCGGCGTGCGCTCCAGATCCCACGGATTATTTGTTCGCCCGTGCAACAGGTTCGCCGTTTCGTAAGCCATCAGAAACTCCGGGCAATTTGTGGTGCCCAGAATCAACGCACCTGCTGCGCGCAGCCTCGCCACAACCACAGCATCTTCGCTGGGAGTTTCGCCCTCGTGCAGCAGGCTCCCAATCTCGCACTTGAACCCTCGCGTCGCGATCGACGACTTCACGGTCACCGGCAATCCGAACAACGGCCTGCGGGAGCGCGTTCCACGCCACTCATCGTGCTTTCGCGCCCGCTCGCGAACGCGCTCCGCGTCGAAATCCGCGAAGACATTCAGTTGCGGATTCAGCCGCTCAATCTGCCCGATGTGCGCCTCGGCCAACTCAACTACAGCAACCTCGCCGGAGCGCAGCAGTTCCAGTTGCCGCACCGCCGGCTCAAGCACCAAATCCTTCATGGCCGCGCCGCCGTGGTCGCAGCATTCGCCCCATCGTCCGACGGCGTCGATGGCATCACCCGATAATCAAACCGGTACGATCTCACAGGCTCGCCCGAATCCCACCGATCATTCCAATTCAACTGGTAGTCAATCGCATTCGCATCGTCGGGAAACTTTTCGCTTGCCGGGTATGGATACTTGCTCATCTCATGGAACGGCAGTTGCGCCACGGTGAAAGGCGAGGCGTCCCACCAATCCATATCCTTCACAAATCCGTTGGCGTAGAAAAAGTAATCGCGTGTCCAGTGCGCCGGCAGCGCGGGCAGTTTAGTCGCATCGAACTCCGCGGCAATCTCTTCCCCGCTGCCGAAGATGGCATAGCGATCGTCAATACCGCTGACCAGCGCGGTCACGTCGCCCATGCGCGTGTAACTTCCCCGCTGCCGCTGGAACGGCCCGGTCAAACTCACGCGGTCATAGTCGTACTGGAGATCGCCGGGGCTTGCGCCATCAATCTGTTTCGGGTAACCGCGGAAATGCAACGTGGCCAGAGCCAACGGAACCTCAGCCGTGCGCGCTTCCGCCTCGGCATGATTGTCGATGAGCACCTGGTCCCAATAAATTTCCAGATTCGTCATCAGCCGAATGCGTCGCGTTCCCGCCGGCAACTTGCCCGTCAAATCCACCACAATGGTGCGCTCCAAACCCGCAGGAAAGCCCACATCACCCGCAATCCGCTTCCACTCGCCATTGGGCAACTCCGCTTCGACGTACGGCGAAATGGGCTTCACACCCGCCTGCCACGCGTCATAGAGCGAGGTCGCGCTGAAGTAGTTAACGTAGCCGGTCATCAGTAACCGCAACGGTAACTTCGCGTCCACCGATCCCAGGTCAAGCGTCAAGGCATGGAGATTCGCGAATCCGTCGTATGGCAACGCGGTAAATCCGCTGGCGAATTTGTGATCGCGCGAGCCCACCTGATCGAGTACATCGCGTCCGTAACCATCCCACACGCCCACCGGCAACCGCGTGCCCGCCGAGGCCACCACGCGCCCCGAAGCAAACGGCGGATCGTCCAGGAATCGCTCGTCTGGATTCACCTCGACATTTTCCGGATGATCGACCGCGACCAGCCTCAACTGATCGATATAATTCACCTCTTCCATCGGCTCCATGAAGCGCACGTTCAGCTTGCCATTCACTGGCACCAGAGCGCTGCCGTCAATCTTGATCCACTCGCCGGGGTTGGGCGTATTGCGCCGCGAGGGCGTGAACCAGTGGCCCACCACCGCCGCGCCAATCACATCCGTCACCAGCCTGTATTTATGCCCATCCCACGCAAACAGCACTGGGCAAGAACTGCCCCGTCGGTCGGCTTCCTTCATCGCGATCACCGGCGTATGCGGCAAATCAATCTCGTCCTGCAGCACACCTGTGGGCCACAGAATGCGCAGCAGGTCAATCCCCTCCGCGGCGCCCAACCCGACCAGAATCTGCGGCGGCGCTTGCGTCTGGTAGCCCACCGCTCCGGCCAGTTCCCACTTCTGCCAAAGCCCGTTGGCGAAGACTTCCACCTTCGCGCCAATCGCAGTCTTGTTGTCGGCAAATCCCGTCAGATCGAGACGCACAAAATGATTCTTGTTCGCGCCCACATTCCTCAGCAGCACCGGCGGCGCATTCAACTGCGTCACGATCAAATCTGCCGCGCCGTCGCCCGCCACATCGGCGGCAATCAGCCCACGCGGCGAATGCAGCACCACGCTGTCCAGGCCCAGCGCGTGGCTCACATCCTCAAATGTCCCATCTCCGAGATTGCGAAAGATGCGCACCCGCGGGCCCGCTTTCGTTTCCACAATCGCCGCCAGATCAATCCATCCGTCATTATCAATATCGACCGGCGTAACGCCCCATCCCCTCAACGCTCCATGCAGCGGCAACTCCACTCTTTCAAACCGCCGGCCAATGTTTTCCGGTCCGGCAACGTTTCGCCACAGCGTCAATCCCGGCGCGCCCGAATGGGTCACGGCAATATCCATCCAGCCATCTTTGTTGTAGTCCAGCACGGCAATGCCCACCGTGGGTGGCGGCCAAGCCCCCTGCACCTTTTTCGGCGAACCCGTCTGCGTGCCCATTGACTGAATTTCGTTTTTTGTAACTAACTTGGTAAATTCTTCATCCGATAATCCGAGTAATTGGTATCCCTCATAC
>JBAPYY010000288.1:0-4594 GCA_049284975.1 Occallatibacter sp. | reverse complement strand
AGCTGATATATCTCCACCCACGCAGATCTTCGCTCCTGAGCGCCTGAGTCATCTACGCCTGTTGGAGGCAGAGAGCATTCACATTTTGCGCGAAGTGGCCTCTGAATTCGAGCGCCCCGTGATGCTCTACTCGGTCGGCAAAGATTCATCGGTCATGTTGCAGCTAGCGCAGAAGGCCTTTTATCCGGCGCCGATTCCCTTCCCCCTGCTGCATGTGGACACCGGTTTCAAATTCGCGGAGATGCTCAGTTTCCGCGATGCGATGGCTCGCTCTGTTGGCGCGGAGTTGCTGGTCTGGCGCAATGAAGCGGCTATTGCGGCTGGGACTAATCCTATTGCGCTCGACACGAAGCGTTGCTGCGGACTGCTGAAGACGCAGGCACTGCTCGACGCGCTGCGGCATTACAACTTCGACGCGGCCTTCGGCGGAGCGCGGCGCGATGAAGAGAAGTCTCGCGCAAAGGAGCGCATCTATTCTTTCCGCGATAGCGCCGGCCAATGGGATCCGAAAAATCAGCGACCGGAGTTGTGGAACCTTTACAACGCGAGAATTCATCCCGGCGAAAGCATTCGCGTTTTTCCGCTCTCTAACTGGACGGAGATGGACGTATGGCAATACATCCACGAGGAAAACATTCCAGTGGTCGATCTCTACTTTGCGAAAGAGCGCCCCATGTACGTGCGCGGCGATGCGCTTCTCCCCATCGAGCAATCCTTCGTAGCGCGGAAGGGCGAGCTGCCCCAAATGGTCAAGTCGCGGTTGCGTTCGCTGGGATGCAGTCCTTGCACTGGCGCCATTCGCTCCGACGCTGACACCATTCCCGCCATCATCGCGGAGTTACTCTCCTTCCGTTATTCCGAGCGCGCCAATCGCGTCATCGATCACGATCAGGAAGGTTCCATGGAGCTCAAAAAGCGGGAGGGATATTTCTAAATGGCCACTGCTACTATTCATCCACCCCCGGCAAGCGAGTTTCTGGCAGAGGAGCGCGAAATGGATTTGCTTCGCTTCTCGACCGCCGGCAGCGTAGACGACGGAAAGTCTACGCTCATTGGCCGCCTGCTCTATGACACGCAGTCGGTTTATGAAGATCAGGTCCGGTCTATCGAGGGCAAAGGAACTACCGCGCCCGGACAGATTGATTTTGCATTGCTCACTGACGGATTGCGCGCGGAGCGGGAACAGGGCATCACCATCGATGTTGCGTACCGCTATTTTTCTACTCCGCGCCGTAAATTCATCATTGCGGACACCCCGGGCCACGAGCAATACACACGCAACATGGCCACTGGCGCATCGACCGCCGATGCGGCTGTAGTGTTGATTGACGCGAGCAAGGGCGTTCTGATTCAGTCGCGCCGTCATGCCTACATCGCATCGCTGCTGCGCGTCCGTCATGTTCTCGTTGCGGTCAACAAGATGGATTTGATCGGCTACAACGAAGATGCCTTCCGCGCCATCAAGCGGGATTTTACTTCCGTCCTGGATTCGATTGCGGCTGATACAGGAACTCCTGTCGAGGCCAGCTTTGTCCCGGTCAACGCGCTCGCTGGAGATAACGTCGTCCATGGATCAGAAGCGATGCCTTGGTATCAAGGCCCGTCGCTGTTGCAGCTTCTGGAGTCGCTGCCGTCGCCTCAGGACACACGCACTGAGCCTTTCCGCTTTCCTGTGCAGCGCGTCCTTCGCCCCGATCACACTTTTCGCGGATTTGCCGGACAGATTACTTCAGGAACAATTGCTCTGGGAGACAGAGTTACAGTGCTGCCTTCCGGCAGAAGCGCTGAGGTCGCGCGCATCGTCACTTTCGATGGCGACCTTAAAAAAGCAACTGCGCCACAATCGGTATGTTTGGTTTTGGACCGCGAGCTCGATATCAGCCGAGGCGATATGATCGTCTCCGCGCAGACTCCGGCAACTGTCGCCAAAAACATTCGTGCCGCGCTCGTCTGGATGGATCAACGGCCGCTTCAACGCAGTCGCCGCTATCTGCTCAAGCACACCAGCCAGACGGTTCCTGCATTTGTTTCCGTAATTGCACATCGCACCAACATCGGTACGTTTGCGCACGAAGCCGCCGATTCACTCGAGATGAACGGCATCGGCGTGGTCAACATCGATTTATTGCGCCCGATTGCTCTCGACCTTTACGGCGAAAATCGCTCGACCGGGGCATTCATTCTGATTGATGCCGAAAACAACAGCACCGTTGCGGCCGGCATGATTACCGCGGCGACCGCGATTACCGCTGCAGGTGGGCATCTACATGCTGACGTGTGGGGACCGGTAACCGCCGGCGAAAGGGCTGCGCGCTGGGGACACCGCGGCGGTGTACTCGAATTGAGCGGGCCTGTGGATCTAATTGACTCCATTGAGCGCTCGCTATTCTCCGTGGGAGTCGTTTCCACTCGCATCGACACCGGCAACGAAGCCTTTCTTCTTCATCCCAGCCTGCTCGAGACCGTCACCACGCTCGGAGTGCAATCCGGCCTGCTCGCGCTGGTTGTGAACGCCAACGAAGGCAGCACACTCATCGCCCAGATAGACGGCCTTGAGCTTTCTCTTGATGCACGCGAACCTATGCAGGCCGTTGCTGCGGTCCATCGTTTGTTGTATGACGCAGACGTCTTCATCCCTTCGGAAAAGGCAGGTTTGTAATGAGCACAGCAGAAATCCAAACGCAGACGAAACTCAAGCTGGATGAAGTGCGTGTCGCACTCGCCAGAGAAATCACGGGCACAAAGGATGCGTGTCTGACTTGCAGTTTTCAAGCAGAAGATGTGCTGCTGACGAAGTTGGCGATCGAGTTGGATGCAAGGATTCCGATTCTATTTCTTGATACCGGCTATCACTTTCGCGAGACCTATGTGTACCGAGATCGCATCGCCAGCGAATGGAACCTCAATCTGATTAACCTGTTGCCTGAAAAGACTGTTGCGGAGCAGGAGGCCGAACACGGCCTTCTTTATCAATCCGCGCCGGACGAGTGTTGCAGGCTGCGCAAGGTCGAGCCCCTCTTCAAAGCGGTAGCAGCGTATCGCGTGTGGATTACCGGCTTGCGTCGAGAACAAGCAAAGAGCCGCGCTGCTCTTGAAGAACGCGCGCTGTTCACGCTGCCTAACGGCAAGCAGGTGCTCAAGCTGGCGCCTCTCGCCGCGTGGACCACGCGAGAGATCTGGTATGCCTGCGAAGAACTTGCGATTCCGCTGCTTCCGCTCTATGAGCGCGGCTACTCTTCTATCGGCTGCGAACCATGTACAACTCTGCCACTCAATCCGGGCGATCCGCGCTCAGGGCGCTGGGCAGGCCGCAAAGTGGAATGCGGCATTCACATTGAAGCAGCGCCGCGCACATTGAACGGACGCGAAGGGATCTGATACAAAATGCAATATCTTCTTGGATTCGCCATCGCGCTGTTTATCGCGCTCACCGGGGTCGGCGCAGGCACCATCACCGTGCCGGTTCTGATTTTGTTTCTAGGAGTAGCCGCGCCGGACGCCGTCGGCATCGGACTGATGTTCGCCACCGCGGTCAAACTCATTCTTATACCCACGCAAATTATTCGCTGCAACGTGGCCTGGCGGACTCTAGGCTTCATGCTTTTGGGTGGCGTGCCAGGCGTCATCATTGGATCGTTGTTCTTGAAACATCTGGTGAACGCAGGCTCGCAGAACTTGCTCAACGGAATACTTGGACTGATTCTGGTGACAACGGCGACTTGGCAAATATTCTTTTCTTTTCGTCCGATGAAAAAGAACCCGAATACCCCGGATCGCAGCCCGCTGCTTTCGTGGCTGATGCTTCCGGTGGGTGCTGAGGTTGGTTTTTCTTCAGCGGGAGCAGGTGCACTGGGCAGCGCGGCGCTACTCAGCCTCACTCCATTGGAGCCCGCACAGGTGGTCGGCACCGACATTGCATTCGGCTTCATCGTCTCTCTCATTGGAAGCGGCGCGCATTGGTTTTCGCACGCCTCAAATCCCGATTTACTGATTCACCTCATTGAGAGCGGCGTTGCCGGGGCCATTTTTGGAACCATTCTCAGCACACGCATTCCCCGCCATCAGTTACGTTTTGCGCTTTGGGTCTGGCTGCTGGTGCTCGGAGGGCAACTCCTCTTCAACAGTTATGAGGGGTGGGCAATCCCACGCAAGCAAAAGATAAGTCAGCCTCAACACTTGCTCGGGACAAGAAACTATTTGGAACGTGCTGCCGAGCCCCGAAATTCGGGATAGTTTGCGGCTCACAGGCCCAAATAATCCCTGTGCGGACAGCCTCTATGGAATTACTGCGCTATCCGTCCTTGACCACTTCCGGGTTCAGTGCGCTTTTGGCGGATTGAGTTGCACCCTAAAAATCAATTCCGAGAATCTGCGAACATTCTAGTGAGCAAAAGGCGCGATGGGACGCAGTGGCGCCACAAGATCGTTTCTGGCCGCAAGGCGGGTTCTTGTCGCTCCCAGGCGCCTTAGAGCATTTTAGTAATTAGTGTAGACTGTTCTTGGCGAGACTCTGCGGCGAACACAGACATGGGGAAACCCCTTGGAGATGATCTGCGCCGTAAGTTGCTTTTTGCCTACGACCAAGGCGAGGGAA
>JBAPYY010000287.1:0-2668 GCA_049284975.1 Occallatibacter sp. | reverse complement strand
CCCCACTCCTGCGCGAGCCTGCCCTGCCACTCGCTATGCGCCTGCTGGTCACGGCTCCAGTAGTTCTGCTCTTCGGAAGTAAACTCGCGGGAGTGGTACGTCCGCGCCTGGCCCGCTGACAAGGATTTGGAGATGGTCAACATGCGCATGTACTCCACAACGTGCGCGGCAGCATCTCGCTTCTGCCTGATGCGATTTTATCTCTAACCTGAGGAATTATAGGAACTGAGCGAAGGCCCATCCCCACTTCAATGAGCGCATTGAGCTGTCACCGCCGTTTGCTTTTTCATCGTCCCAGATCCGAGAATCCGGAATAAGGGCGCCCAGCTTTTTGTGTTCGGACACGGACCGCCCCGCCGTTGTCAAGACGAGGATATTTTACCTGACGCCTTCTTTTTTGAGCGTGTCACCGGAGCCATGCCATGTGGCCTTGGAAAAATCTTGCCATCGTTTATCGTCTGGGCAAATACGATAGCAAGCCTCCATGCTGTGGTGCTTGGCAAATTTCTCTCTGTCTTGTCCACTCAGGTTCACGGTCAAGGGCATACAAAGATATATATAATTCCATCCCCCTGGAGGTGGCGCAACCATATCCGAAAACGGGGCAGTCCTCCAGCGAAAAGTTATCGGTTGAGCTTTTCCTTGAATTGCTGCCATGAGGGCTTCTGACAGTGGGCCCGGAATGAAGGTAGGATACCCAATATGATCAAGATCATATGCAGTCGACATATCGTCAGGGAGTTGAATATGCGTACCGTCGGGTAGAGCGAGAAACACATGCAGACCGGATCCTTCGTGACAATCCACAGTGCTTGCGGTGCTGTTACAGTACACGCTGGATGTATGGCCTTCTGCATCCGTATAGCTTGCGAGGGTACCCGCAGATTCACTTTGTGTTACAAGAATGCCTGCCTGTCCGTAAACAGGTGGCGTTGCTAGAGTAGATGACTCTGGGTTCTTGACAGATTTGGCGTAGAGATCCGATAACCCACCCCCGCCAGCCATAAGTACCGCAACCAACACCAAGATTGTCTTTGATCTTATTGATGCGTTCTGCACTGGAGCCTCCTTTTCAACTAAACCATAATCTCCTTTCTGAAAACAGATTGTCGGAAATTATAGGCCCGTTTGCGCATATCTTCTCCTAGAAATCTGGCCCTCCGATCATCCAAAGAATCGCGTCAAACACTCTGACCTTGTGGCGGATCCGACCAAGGCGATCACGATTCTCGTCGATCGTTGGCTCGACGCGGCGGTAAAGCTCTAGCCACACCGTCAAGAACGGCTCGTATCGCGAGTCGTTCTTGCGCGGTGGCCGATCCGAATTCATAAGATGACTAAGGACACACAGCCCGCGCCCAGCGCGTGAATCAAAAAGTGGAATCGCCTCAGGGTAGCAACACCAAAGTGCTTTGGAGGTCAGAGACGTAAGATCGCGGAGGGTTCCGTCTTTATTCCGATGCACTTTCGATCTGCATCTTTCGTGGAGGTCATTGAAGAGCCCAATAATCTCTTCCTTAGAAGTTGGGATTACGCCTAAATTGGAGTCGTCTGCAAACTTTAGGATTTCGCTGACCACGGCGCTGGCGTCGGCATCTTCCAGGCCTCGAAAAACACTGTAAGACCGGAGCCATTTGAAAACCTCACTCTCCCTAGTTTCGCGACTTTGATTCGGGTCCTTACGCGCGATAGCGTCGATAACAGACTCGTCGGCCTGCTGGTCTCCGTTCCCATAGAGCTTTACTGCATCGTCAAGGAAACGCTCCACCACTAGATTGAGGTCAATCATTCTGTTCGCTTTTCCTTGCACGCCTCCAATTTGAGGGGCCGGTGGATGACGTGCGAATTGTCGATGGAACTGACTGGGGGGCGCGGGTAAATATTACCACAAAATCCACCGTGCACATCACTTCCAGATTGTGAGTAAACCGCGCTTGGGTCAGTTGGCGCATCATCGCCAATGCGCTTATCGCTCTTGAGTCATCTATTGGAGTATCACTCAATCCACTCCGATTCGTCCCAGTCACGCGGCTTTTCATTCCCAACCTTCTGCCGTGAGACCCCAGGGAATACCATCTGCTTTTGGACCGGCTTCTTTGGCGGTTCGTTCGAGCCTGCACTCGCTGCCTGTTGAGAGCTAACCGCTGCCTGCTGCACGGCGATGGCACGCGGCGATACCGATACAGTTCTCTCAACGAATCGCGGTTGCTTCTCTATCGGAGCGACATACGGAAAGCGCACGCGGACGACGTAGTTCTCCTGCTTGATGTAGCCGTGCAATGGTTCCAGTCCTGCAATCTCCGAGGCCATGACAAGCGGCTGAGTTGTGATCTCAAGGGTGTACTGCTTTCTGCCACCAATCAGACCCGCACTGCGCGACTCCTTCAAACGCTCAAGTTCCACCTCTCCGATCGCATCGGAAACCCACTTTGCCGAGTGCGGCTCGGAGGTCTTGAGGAATATCTTTGTCGCGGGCTGCGAAAGGATGACTTCGGCGTCCTTGCCATAACGCTTTTCAAGCTGGCTCCGGCCCTGGAATCCGAGCACAACCGGATTACCGGATTTGCGGCTTTGGGTGACGACGGTATGGAGCTGAGGCAGCTTATTCAAACTGGCCAGTTCGTCCAGCACAAACCACACCGGCTTCGCCGGGTTCACGCACGGCGCC